>JAUIKA010000106.1 GCA_030430995.1 Alphaproteobacteria bacterium | reverse complement strand
TCATCTCCTGACTTTGTTACTAATAAACCTGCAGAAAGTGAAATTATTAAAGATGGAATTTGAGACACCAACCCATCCCCTATTGTTAAAACGCTATACGTCTGCACCGCTGAACCAAAAGGAATGCCACGCTGCACTACAGCAACTATAATACCACCTACAAGATTAATAAATGTTATAATAAGGCCCGCTATAGCATCACCCCTTACAAATTTATTCGCACCATCCATAGCGCCATAGAAAGTATTCTCTTGCTCTAACTTTTTTCTCTTAATTTTTGCCTCCTCTTGCCCTATAAGCCCTGAAGATAAATCTGAGTCTATAGCCATTTGCTTGCCAGGCATAGAGTCTAAATTAAACCTAGCAGCTACTTCAGCTATTCTACCAGAACCTTTTGTAATAACTATAAAATTCACCAAAGTGAGGATCAAAAATACGATTATACCTATAATAACATTACCTTGCATAACAAAGGTACCAAAAGCTTCTATCACATCACCCGCAGCAAAAGTCCCTTTATGACCATTTGCAAGTATTAGCCTCGTAGAGGCAATATTGAGCGAGAGCCGCATCAATGTTGTTATGAGTAATATACTAGGGAAAGAATTAAGATCTAAAGGATGTTTTATTAAAAGAGTTACCGTTAATATCACTATAGACACAGAAACAGAAAAGGATAGGAGTAAATCTAAAATCCATGTAGGAACAGGGAATAATAATACCATCAGGATTATTACAAGAGCCGCTACAAGAATTACATCTGAATTGCCTGATATTCTATCTAAATATTTTTTCATTTACTCTTTATAACTCCTAATAAAATTTCTTTAATATCCCCAATCTTAGCAGCCTCTGGCAAAGTACATTGCGCTAACAACTTACTTCCACCACCTTTAGCAGATAATTGCTTAGATACTTCATTTACTATATCACCAGCTGAAAATTTTAAAGATATATTCTTAGACACAGCCATAATAATAAATTTAGCAGACTCTGATAATAATACCACAACCATATCTTCATTGATAGATGCAGTATTTTGAGCAACTCCCCTTAGAACGTTAACATCATTTGTACCAACTGAATCACATAGCAAATATATACCTTCAACTTCCTGCCTTTTAACAGTTATATGCTCCTTTGTATAGGATAAATATTTTAAATTCAACTTGTTAACTTTACTTTCTAGTAATTTTTTCTCAGATATCAGAGACGATAGCTTTTCTATAACATCTAACTTATTTGCTTTAAGAGCAGAAAGAACAGAATCTAATAGCTCTTCATTATGTTTTGTATTTTTTATTGCATAGTTACCACAAACAGCTTCTATCCTTCTTATTCCAGAAGCTATGGATGATTCAGAAATGATTTTAAAATAACCAATATCACCAGTTCGTTTAACATGTGTGCCACCACATAGCTCTACTGAATAATCTGAAATCGCAATTACCCTTACCTCTTCCTCATATTTCTCGCCAAATAAAGCCATTGCTCCAGAAGATATAGCATCCTCATAGCACATATTAGAAACATCAAGCCTATTATTTAATAGAATCTCTCTATTAACATCCTCTTCTATTTTATTTATTACCTCTTTTGATAGGCCAGAAGTATGGGTAAAATCAAACCTAAGCCTTGTGCATTCAACCAAAGAGCCCCTCTGCACAACATGAGCACCCAAATTGTCTCTCAATGCTTTATGAAGAAGATGGGTAGCCGTATGATGTTTACATATATCGCTTCTTTTCTGCTTATCTACTTGTAATAACACTACATCATTCTCTTTAAAAGCTACCACTCCTGAAACTAAATGCCCATATATTTTCCCTGCAAATTTCTTTGTATCTTCTATTGTAAATTTATTTCCTTCAAATTCTATATATCCTACATCAC
>JAUIKA010000032.1 GCA_030430995.1 Alphaproteobacteria bacterium | reverse complement strand
ACATTGAGAAGACAAGGCATTACTACCATTTTTAACATTGCAGCTTGGTATCTCCCTTGCTTTATATGTAGCATTACTACCAACCTCCTGAGGAATATATTTAACATAGCCATCAGGATATGTAGGGCAGATTTGTTTTGTGGAAGCTACGCTAAATACACTTAGTATCTTCGGATAATCAGGGATTTTGGGCCCAAGTGGAATATCTATACAACCTATTGTAGAGTAAACTATTTTGTTCACATTACCAAGATAATCTATAACTTTATCTAATACAAAACCTATAATGCCTATTATATAATTCAGAATATTAATAATAGGGGTAATAATATTATTAGATAGCCACTCCCCTACCCCCCAAGGAATTAAAGAGGTAACCATCTTTGATAACCCACCAGCCGCACTTATACCTAAATCAGATGCTCCAACACTTATATTAATAGCTACTTTTACAATTTTAGCTATATAATTCACACGCCTATCACTTGTATGAAATGGCTGTGAATGTAAATTGTAATCTAAAAAATCTAATGGATTCTGTAATATGCCTGGGTCATCATATACACATAATTTAGGAACATTGGTGTTATACTTCTTGTAAGCGTAGCTCTCCGTTACCCTTCCTTTTAAATCTACAACAGGATTTTTAACACCCAATAGCTTTTTTTTCATTGCATATTGCCAATCCCCTCCATAATATCCATAGTCAGCAGCTATATGCTCTCCATCTACTTTTAATGCTGGGTTTGCAATGCGCGCACAATATCTTTTTGTTGGCAAAAAATACCCACTACCGTAAGGTATACATTCACCATTATATTTTAAATCTGTAGTCTCTGTCCAACATACAGCTGCATTACAAAACTGAGCCCTAATTCTTATTTTTGGCTCTAAAAAGTTATTACTTGGTATATCTTCAGCACATACGGCTGAATAGCCCAATGTTAAAGCAGAGGGTGCTGTACTAGTATTAAGAAGGCATCCATATCTACCACCATATCTGTTATAAGGTGGCAGACCTTTTGATACAAAGTCCCATATACCTCCATAGCAATTATGTAGAGTGGAAATAGAGAGAATTATTGTAAAAAATATTTTTAACGCTGCCATATCATTTTTATCCAATCTTTTTTGTTTTTTACTTCTTTATAATATTTAATTATATCACTGTTAGCATAGAGGAAGTTTCCTATATTGCTCATTTTATTAATATCTAAATCTAGCAAGATGTTATCCGGACTATGTAATACAAATCCTGTACCTACATAAGCTGCAAGTTTTTTTATTTCGTACTGTTTAAGAAATGGATTTATGTTAACCCTTGTATTAGGAAAGAAAAAACATTTATTGAATATTTTTCTTAGCATAGAGCCATTTATAGCAAGATCTGCATAATTTATTGGCATAAGAATCATATCTATATCTTCTATTGCAGATAAGAAATATTTTCTAAACTCATCAGATATATGTAATAGAGAAATATCTTCTATATATAATAATTTCAAACTATTATCACGCTTTCTAAAATCTTCTAGCAATTTATATATAAATACGGCACTTGCTGCATTTGAAGGCAATGGGTAAGAAGAGATGTTAGACATTTCTATAATCTCTGATTTATTATTTTTATATAAATCACTATTAAAAAAATCGATCAATTTTTGTACAACATCTATATCTGAATTACCTTTAAATATACTTTCTATGAAAATATCATTATTAAAAGCTTTGACCAGCTTTTCACTCAAGCCATCTAGCAAAGCATTCCTCCCTGCTATAATACTAAGCGCAGTATATATATTTTCTTTTGATATATCTTTTTCATGAAATAAATTTGTACCATAAGATTTATTCCAAGAACCATTTAAAGCCCTAATAGCTAGCTTAGATTCTTCATCTTTATGTAAATGTAGCACAGAAGGATTATACTTAGATAACATCATTAAATAGAAATTACATAAAGATATAGAATCATGCTTATTATCTGATACAAATAATACTCTATCACCATTATTAGCAGAAATAAAATATGGCAAATCTCTATTAGAAATAGAAAGCATTAAAGCATCACCAAGCTTTGTTCTGGCTTTCCCGGCATTATATGGGACCAAATCTACAAATAAAGCTATATGGTCTTTTGGTGTATATTCTGCATATTTTATATAGGCAAAATTAGATGGCAAACAAGACCAAAAAAGAGCCTCAAGCTCTAAATCCACTAATATATGTACAATGCCCTGCTTAGCTAAATTACTACTTATTAAATTAGTAGCGCTATATAGCCCATCTATAGAATCTGAATATATGGTCACTATAGCCTGGGTACTTAGTGAAGAATCATCACCTTCTGTTTTCAATAAATCTATCAATATTTCATCTGAACTAATGTTAAGCACATCTTTTTGCCCCTTGTTACTAGCAAGCTTAGCCATATACCCATCTGAACATATAATCTCTGTAGATACAATTCCATTTACTATATTAATGGCATTAGTAATATTTGCATTATGGTTTCTATCTTTAATAGCTATAACGGAAATATATTTATCTTTATCCATATCACTACTGACTATTTGCATTTCAGTATTGCTAATATAATATGAATCCATCATAACAGAAGCATCTATATTGCTATCTGAAATCTCTATCTCCTTCCATTTATAATTAATAAGGAAATAATATAGAGAACATATAGGAGAATACATTTTCCCATCCTTTTCATATACAGACAAAAGCTCAGGAGAAAATTCACGCAATTCTTCCATTAAACTATTGGTAATAGTGGTAATACGTTCTATAGCCTCTTCTATAGAGCCTTGAAGTTTCTTAGATATCTTATTTGAAAATAGCACTTCTTTAGAAAAGAATGGCTTCTGTAGGTTATACTTTATACTACTAGACATTACTACAGAGATATATAAATCATTAAAATATACATCGGATATATTATTAACTTTCTGCCAAGAATTATGAATATTAAAAGCTAGAATATTCTCTGGAGCCTTGATATCAATATTCTTTTTATGCCTAACTGTATTTAGCCATATACTAATATTTTTATTATTACCTATTAGGTTTTTTATAGCATTTTTTATATTAGATGTACTTTGATCTAAAGAACTTATTTTTATTACCTGAATTACATCTGCATTTTTACTGCCAACAGTAGTTTTATTTAAATGTGCTGCTATGGGTATGAAAGCCGTTTTTAAATTAAACTTTAACTTATTATCAGGCATCGGCATATTATTTGGCATATAAAATATTCTTCTCTATAGTACTATAATAAAATAATATGCATTTTTATTAAATGTTTAAAAAGAAAAAAATTTCTTATTTTTGATTAACGCTTCTGATATAGGGAAAAAAGTAACGATTATATACTACTCTTTAGTACATAAATCAATATAACTATATGTAACATACATTACATAATGCTTAAGTATTTGATATATTATTTTTAATAGAATATATTACAACTCTGATCAAGCATATTACAATGATATTTTAACAATTTTTAACTACATATAACCTTAAACGAAAAAAGCCTGCATCTTATTATTATAGAACTATTTGGGAAGCCTCCTTATATGTTCTATATGCACTTGTATAATCAATTCTATATTATGCACCCTCTAAAAATGCCCCATTAGCAACTAGCCCTTCCTGAGCTGCCCCAGCTAGGCATGCATTATCAACTACTCCTTCTTCCTCTTCGCCCCCATTACAACCAGTAATAGCATCAAGTTTTGCCTTTATAGAATCTCTCTCTTCCACTAAAGCACTAAATTCAGCTTGTATAAAATCCACAAAACCCTTTGACACCTCTCTATTAACTATAGATATACCAATATTACTATAATTACATACTAATACTTCTGATGCTTCTTTATAAGTTAAACCTTCTGATAATTGTTTTGCTGACAAAAATGGTTTAAAAGTTTGAATAAACATATCACTAACCTTATCACTATCTTTTGCCCCATCTGCCCTCTCTTTTAAAAAACTTTCTAATGCTTTTGTAACCAATATTTTATATGGACCAGCGGCTCCTTCTTTTGAAAATTCCACTATTTTTTTTACTCTAAATAAGGCCAAAAATTTAAGAGCAGCTTACTCTATATGGCCTTTGAATAAACTAGCATCATTACATAAAAAACCCATAGCAAATAATTCTGCATCTACAAAACCAAGCACTTCTTCTGGCAATTCTACTGCTGCAACACCATCACCTTCTTCTGCTACTCCTATAAACTTGTCAATATGTTTCTTTAGCTGATACAGAGCCTCCGTCGCCTTAATAAACTCCGCTTTAGTGCTACTATCTGATGTTTTTGCACCATCTTCTTTTTCCTTCTGTATACAAAGCTCAGCAAAGTTAAGATATACATCTCTAACTTTTTTTACTAATTTAAAGCCAGGATAAGCTTTAAATGGATCTTTTTTTATTCTATCAATATCTACTTCTGTATAAGTAAACATCATCCCCAAAGTTGTAACTTAACAGAGCGAAAAATTACCTTTGAAATGATGCTTTGCAGATGCTATATGTAGCTGCTCTCTAACTTTTGGTAATAGTGCTACCCCCATCCGATTATTAAAAGCCTCTGGGTCCTCTGGAAAAAAACCAGGATAAACCTCTGGATGAAATACGATATCTAATATATCTAAGCTACAATCCATTCGACTTAGCCCACTGAAAAAACCTATCAAAATTTCTACTCGTTCTGCTTAACTAACGGGACTAGATTCACCATATGCATCAGAAAGAGATGATCCGTTATACATCAAATGTCTTGAATCTATAGAAATATGTAATGATTTAAGACTTTTTATACCACCTATAATAGAAAAAACTACTGGGTGTAGAACTACGTTAGAAATAGATAATGATTCAAGATTAGGAAAATATTCAGCAATTTTTACAACAAAATGTAGGAATCTAGGAATACATGAACTATTGCCTACAGATATCGTTGTTGCCTTTGCTTTAAGCTCTTCTGCCTCTTCCGACTTATCTCCTTCTAATTCACTTTGCACATCAGCCAAAGACAACCCAGTGTCCCCTAAGTGAATGTAGTCAATGTTAAAGCTATATCCGTCTCTCCCTGGCCACACATCCCAATCTCCAAGTCTAGTAGGGTTTTTCCAGAACATCTGACGTAACTCTTCTCTCATAATAAAGTATTAATAGGTTTTAATATCTAGTGTAGCTCATTCCCTTTTTCATTACTATAATTATTTGAGAAATAGAATAATAAGCAACTCACAAGACTTATTAATTAACTTTCTCAAATATACTACAGAATATTCTTAGAAAAAACGCTATCAATATCTTTAAGCTACACCATATAAACAGCTCTATACATGTCATAATTGCACAGAGAAAATACATATGAATCTAAAATAATATCATTGCCAACTCTCGGTTATATTAAAGAATGTATTTCAATAACAACTAGTAATAATATACCTAAAGTGAATCGAATAAGTCATAACATAACCACAACCTTAGCGTTACGTCCCTATTAGTCACACTTAAAATATTTTCTTGATTAAACTATGAGTATGTAATATATTAATCAAGATAATCCAAAGTTGTTATATTGTATGGGCACAGTTTTAATCTCCGGTTTGTTTTATATTTTTGGATCAATAGCATTATGGATATGCCATGGATTATACTACAAAAACAAAGAGCAGGAGATACTACAACGATATAAATCTTATTCTACACTAAAATTCGCTTCACAATCATTAGAGTTAGAATTTATTAACCAATTAATTGAAACCTTATGTAATAACACCTCTAATAACGAAACCTTCATTGAAGTAGCACATAAAACATGTGGCTATTTTTCACTAGATGCAATAGTCACTTATTCAAAATCTCAAAATACTATATTGAATCACTATCATTTAAATTATGAATTGTTACAATATATAACAAAATATTGTAATAATCCAAAACACCACTTAAATAAAAATTGTATATCTGAATTAAGACTTAATAATAGAAGAGCTTATATAATATCTGCAGATTTAGATAATGATATAGTACTTATAGAAAAAGAGCATATACATATTACACAAAATGATAGACGCCTTTTAAATAGATCTGTTAAAACTATTTTAGTTGCAGCATTCGCATCTAAAGCTTTGAGCGTCACCTAACATCTTTAAAGTAATCTTCTGCTGTATATATAAACCCAGCTGTTTTTTTTGCAAACCATAGAGCATAATCTACAGCTGAATCAGCGAAGACAGATCTATCACTAGCAATATGTGAAATTTCTATAACTTCTTTACTTTTAGAGAATATTACATTATGCTTTCCTATCATCTCCCCAACCCTTAAAGAGGAAATATTATCACAACCAGAAGACTCCTTTAATAATTTAGCAGTGCCTGATGGAGAATCTTTTTTATATTTATGATGTATATCTAAAATAGCAACATCAAAACCAGATTTTTTTAGAATATTGGAATATTGCTTTAATATATTAGACATAATATTTACCCCTATACTCATATTAGGCGAATAAAATATAGCTGTATTTTTAGCAGCTTTTTCTATACATCTAAAATCCTCTTCTGAAAAACCCGTTGTGCCACTAACAATAGGCTTTGTAGATTTGCTTGCTAAACTAATAAAAAAATCAGGAGAAGAAAAATCTATTATAACATCACAACATTCAAGCATTTCATCTATACTCCCTTCTGCTCTGGAGCAACTATAAAAATCTATAGATCTTTTTTTTAAAACATCTATTACCGCCCTGCCCATACGGCCAGTAGAGCCAGAAACACCTATCTTCATATCATCAATTTAAAGATTTACCTAATAATTGGTTTACTAAACCAGGGTTAGCCTTGCCACCAGAAGCTTTCAACACCTGACCAACTAAAAATCCAAAAGATTTAGTCTTGCCGGATTTATACTCAGAAACTATATCCTTATGTTTATCCAAAACATTATCTATTAATATCTGAATCTCTTTTGGATCAGAAATTTGTAATAAATTTTTCTCTTTTACTATTATATCAGCTGGCTTACCTGTCTCTATCATATCTTTAAAAACAACCTTCGCGATTTTGCCAGAGATGCTGCCATCTTCTATTAAATTTACAAGAGCAGATAAAGATTCGGGTGAAATATCAAATTTTAATATACTTATATTATTCTTATTTAAATATCCAAATACTTCTGTAATAATCCAATTTGCTATTTGCTTAGCATTACTTTCGCTGCCTTCTACAGCTTTTTCAAAATAAGCTGCATGTTCTTTTTCTGCCGTGAGAACAGAAGCATCATATGCATTTAAATTATACTGCTTTATATATCTCTTCTCTTTATATTGAGGCAATTCCGGCATATTATCTTTTATAGATGCTATATATTCATCAGATACATATAATGGAAGAAGGTCCGGATCTGGGAAATATCTATAATCACTGGCTTCTTCTTTGGAGCGCATTTGCCTTGTTCTGCCCGTGGCTTCATCGAATAATCTTGTTGCTTGCATAATTGCACCACCAGATTCCAATACTTCTATCTGCCTTCCAACTTCATATTCAATAGCTCTGATAATACTGCTAATAGAGTTTAAATTTTTTATCTCACATCTTGTACCGAGCTTTGTTTGATCTTTTGAAACAGAAACATTAGCATCGCAACGTAATGATCCTTTTTCCATATCACCATCACATGTATCTATATAACGCAAAATATTTCTAAGGCTTTTTATATATTCTGCAGCTTCCTGTGCAGACCCAATGCAAGGAGAGGTAATTATTTCCATTAAACCTATTCCTGCCCTATTAAAATCTATACAGCTTTTATCTGGTAGCAGATCATGTACATTTTTGCCTGCATCTTGCTCCATATGCATTGAACTGATTTGCACCCTTTTTTCACCTGCATCGTCCATAGCAATATCTAAATATCCATTTTTTGCAATGGGTGAGAAAAACTGTGATATTTGGTACCCAGAAGCAAGATCAGGATAAAAATAGTTTTTCCTATCAAATATAGATATGTTACTGACATTACAATTCAAAGCTAAAGCTGTTTTCACAGCTTGAATAACACAATGTTTATTAAGCACTGGCAATGTTCCAGGAACCGCTATATCAAATAAAGCCACTGAGCTATTTGGCTCTCTCCCAAAATCTGTAGTTGCTGCAGAAAATAGTTTACTACTTGACTTTATTTGGGCATGAACTTCAAGCCCTATAGTTGTTTTCCAATCATTATTTAACATTCAAATCCTCTTGGTGAAAAATCTATATTTACCTTAGTTTCAATAGCTTTTGCAATAGCCATCATTTTTGCCTCTTCAAATCTATCCGTAATAACCTGGACAGAAACCGGCATTTTATTTTCGCATAAGCCTACCGGAACAGAGACAGCAGGGACAGAAGCAAGGCTAGCAGGAATAAGATACATATCAGAGCGATACAGCTTTACTGGGTCTGACCCCATCTCTGAAAATTTAAAAGCAGATGTAGGCGTGGTTGGCATCACCACTGCATCAGCCTTACTAAAAATTTTATCAAACTGCTCCTTAATCACCCTTCTTACCTTGAGCCCCTTTAAATAATATGCATCTCTTACATCAGAAGAAAGTACATACATTCCAACCATCATCCTTCTCTGAACCTCTTCCCCAAAGCCTTCTGAACGCGTTTTAATATATTGCTGCTCTAAATTTTCAGGGTAAGCGTTATATCCATATCTAATTCCATCATATTTTGCAAAGTTAGAAGATGCTTCCGCAGGAGTAATAGTATAATAAGCAGCCAAAGCATGGTCTGTGCTAACAAATGGCATCTCTATTATTTCTGCGCCCATCTCTTTAAGCATTGCTAATGAGTGTACCCATGAATCTTTTATTGCACTATCCACATGTTCATCAGCCATTATTTCTTTTGGAGCCGCTATTCTCATTCCTTTAATGTTATAGCTAGATGTTACTAAAGGCTCTACATCTCTATCCACAGAAGTAGAATCCTTAGCATCATAACCCATAATAACCTCTTGCACCAATGCTGCATCTTCACAATTTCTAGCTATAACACCCGCTTGATCTATAGAGCTACTATATGGTATCATCCCATATCTAGAACATCTACCATAGCTTGGCCTAACCCCTACCGTTCCTGTAAAAGCAGCAGGGTGACGAACGGAGCCTCCTGTATCACTACCTATAGACGCCATAGCACAAAAAGCTGAAACAGATGCAGCGCTTCCCCCTGAAGAACCACCAGGGCTATATTCTTCCTTTGTATGCCATGGGCTGATTACCTTACCAAAGTAGCTAGTAATATTAGAAACCCCCATAGCATATTCATCCATATTAGTCTTACCTATTATAATGGCCCCTGCATCCAAAAGTTTTTGTACTATCGTAGCTGTATATTTAGGAACAAAGCCCTCTAACATTTTTGAACCTGCTGTTGTAGCTATCGAGTCCATACAGAAATTATCTTTTACAGATACCGGAACCCCTTCTAGAGGCCGCATATTGGAATTTTTTATTCTAATATCAGATTCTTTTGCTCTCTCCATAGCATATTCCAACATCGGGGTTATGAATATATTTAATCTATGAGTTTTTTTTATTTGTTTGATATGCGCATCTATAAGATCCGTAGCTGTAAATTTGCCAGACGTAAACCCATCCAATGCGTCTTTAATAGAAAGTTTTATTAATTCCATTATTACTCTATAATTTTATTAACTGTGTAATATGAGATTTCTTTATATCTCTCTTTTTTTGTTCTATCTGCATATTCGAAAATTTCTTTATCTGTATTTTCTACCATATCTTCCCTTAAAGAAATATAAGAGTCACATGCAGAATACATAGGCTCAACACTACTAAGATCTATCTCCTCCAAGCAAGAAAGCATATCAAATACGCTAGATAACCTTTGTTTTACTAATCCAAAGTCCTCCTCTTTAATACTTAATTTAGCAAGTTTTGCAACCTTATTGATTATTTCATCAGTAATAACATCACTCATAGCAAAATTTTTAAACAGTCCATATTGTATTATAGAATACTCAATTTTTAAAGGCTATTATTTCTGCATTCACTTAAAATCATAATAAATTAACCCCTACTAGAATTATAATACTATAACCTCTCATAAGAAACTGATGTTTCACCAATTACTTCACAGACTTTGTCCACAACTTCACACCAATCACTTTCATACTCCCTACAACCACCTCTATCCATAGCATAGAAAGTCATATGAAGCGCCACATCACCTTCTTTTTCAGAGCAACCTAAAGAAATGCTAAATACTCTTGCAAAACATTCAAAAAATTCTAATTTCGACATTGTTAATAAAATATAGATTATCTGTTTTGATAATGTAAGATACCATATCAAGTTAAAAATTCATTCACATATTTTTCGCATTGTTAGAGGTTTTACCTCACCGTAAATCTACTTGAGACA
>JAUIKA010000031.1 GCA_030430995.1 Alphaproteobacteria bacterium | reverse complement strand
TGAACATAAAACTGGCAAATCTATTAGCGCAAAATTTATGGCTGGCCATTCACTGGGGCAATATACCGCTTTATGTGCTTCTGGCTCTTTATCTGTATATAGCGCAGCAAAATTACTAAAAGCAAGGAGCCTTGCAATGCAAACGGCATGCCTGCAAACAAAAGGAGCAATGGCAGCATGCATAGGCATTAGCGCTACTGACCTAAAAGAAGTATTATCTACTACAAATGAAGTGCAAATAGCCAATTATAATAGCTCTTCCCAGATTGTTATCTCAGGCGAATCTGAAGCTACAAAAGAAATTGTAGCGAAATTAAAACAAATAGGGAAAAAGGCTATATTACTTGAAGTAGCAGGTGCATTCCATAGTAAATATATGAATAAAGCAGAGGAAATATTTGAAGATGCTTTAGCAGATGTGAGTTTTAAGGAGCCCATAACTACAATTCTAGACAATGTAACAGCAGAGCCTTTAGATTTTCAGCAAATCAAGAAGCAACTATCCAAGCAGATCACATCTAGTGTATTATGGTATGAATCTATGGAATTTGCACTACAAAATGGATGTACAGAAGTAATAGAGATAGGCCCACAAGCTGTGCTGACAAAAATGCTAAAGAGAGATTTAGGTAGCGCTACAAATGTAGAGCTAAAGAATATTACGTCAGAGGAAGATATATAGCTTCACACTGAATTGTAGTAATATCACTATGGTGTATACTATTCTAATGCAGCATATAGATTAATTCTATAATAGCTAAATATGGTCTTCACTCAGAGAATTTACATAAAGGGCAGGTTACATCTATATATTATTTGAATAATGCATTGTATATGACAATTATTTTATCATATAGACTAAGTTATATACTATATAGAAAATATATTACGTATAGCTATCATGCTCCTGAAGAAGTAACCTGCTCCCATTCAGAATCCTCATCACCTGATAGCTGCATTGAACCTTTACCATGTACTTCTTCTTCAGCCCCTGAAAGCACCAAATCCATACCATGCCTATCATCATCAGCTTCTACTTTTTTAGCTTCAGGAGTCCCTATCCTTGGCCCTATAATAAAACATCTTATACCATCTTCATGTTCTCTCAAGAACTTTTCATCAATAACAAAAAGAGAGATAAAATCACTACCTAGCCCAATAACGGCCTTACTAAATATCATCCAAACTAAACTCACTTTCTTTATCCTCGCATATTCTTCAGAGCTAGCACCAGCTATTGCCTTATCAAATGCTTCGGCATCAAAAAATGCTTCGGTATCCTTATCGGTATCCTCCTCATCTGCATCATCAAATGCTTCGATAGTACCTGCTTTCACCATTTCTGTAGCAAATCCTCTGCTAGTAGCTACATCTGCAAGCTGTGCATCGCTAAATATATCCTGCATACGGGCTCCTAACACATAAGATGCTTCCTGCATCATAGCATCATATAATTTTTCTGTAAGCTTTTTCTGAGAATCGTAAGTATAAGCGCTCACTCTATCTAATATCATTTCTATAAAAACGTTAGCAATAGCTGAAGAAGCAGCTATAAATAACTCTTTCAAATCTTTGCCTAAAGCTTGTAACTGCTGCTCTTCCTCAGCTGCGCTATCTCTAATCTCTAAAACACCACTTAACTTCGACCTAAATGGCAAAAAAACTCTGCCCATTTTTCACTTATTGCAATGGCAAACCGGGATACAAATTTACTTATCTCAATCTGCTCTTTTTGTTTGTCCACCGTTGCATGCAGAGATTCAGTTAGTTTTCTGAGTTCACCTACCTCATGCTCTAAAGAATAAAGTTTGCCTGCTAATTCTGATAACTTCTGTTCCTGAGGTTTCATTCGCTTTTCTTCTGCTGTTGGTACTGATATCTCCCCTTTACTAGTACCTTTTACTGAAAATCTTCTTCTATGATTTTGAAAATGAAACATATTTTTATTAACAAATGTTTACATATAATTATATTAGAATAAAAAAACAATAATTCCGAATAAAATATTATATTGGAGTCCTTATGCCGTGAGAATCCTAATAGATTCTAATATATCTCTTGTAGAAATAAATCCCTCTCATCATTTCTTCTTTTAACGAGCCCATGAAGCACACGCCCCCCTGCCCTTGTCCAGCGTAAAAATTCATCAGCGGCATTAATATAATTGCTTTGATTTAGCTCTGATAGCAATGTAGAAGTAGCAAATTTTCTTTCCCCTAAATTAAATACAAAAGAGGTAAGCGCTATTTGTTGGAATATATTAATATGTGCATGCACATTCTTCTTCATAGCTTTAAAAGCAATTTCTGTATCTTGTAGAAGTAAGCTATATGCAGTGCATATGGTAATTTCATTATAACTTTCTCCTTTTTTAATTAGATGCCCATAACCTATAGTGCTATATCCACCTGGGCATATATACACTCTTAGCCTTAGCCCTTCATGAGCTGATATAAAATTAGCAGCCATATCCACAATATCCATAAGCATTATATAAAATATATATTTGCCTATTATCTAGTATTTAAATACCCGCGCTAAGAAAGAATTATGCTTTATGCAACCATACTGACAAACTATAAATATTACTCACTCACCTATATTAGAATATGATAATACTCCACTGGCAATTAGCTCCATAGAAAAATTGATAAAAGATAGCTATTGCTTTATATAAAATAGCCAGAATAACCAATAATATAAACACTATAGCATGAAGATTTTATATTGAGCCTTATAGACTTTAAATTCTCTTACTGAATAAAAAAAATTCTGGAAGCATTCAACATAAGAAACTACTATCGTAGTATTAGAAAGAATCTTTATATAAAGTAAAGCAATACTACTGCCTGATGATATCTATATAACAATAGGATATTTATCACATAAAGCCCTCACTTCCTCTGCGATATCATATTTTTCTGTGTTATTTAACAAATCTGCTATTAGCTTGCCTATCATATTAAAATCTGACTCTACCATTCCCCTTGTAGTACATGCTGGGCTACCTAAACGCAAACCAGATGCAACTGAAGGAGGCCTAGGATCATAAGGAATTGTATTTTTATTACATGTTATATTATACTCCTCTAGCTTTTTCTCAGTAGCAAGGCCTTCTAAATTATTTTTTATTAAGCTTACAAGAACCATATGGTTATCAGTACCCCCTGTTATAACATCTATACCTTCATTTAATAATGAATCTGAAAGAGCCTGAGAGTTTTTTATAACCTGCCCTATGTATTTTTTAAAACTAGGGTCCAGAGCCTCAGAAAATGCAACTGCTTTTGCTGCTATCACATGCATAAGCGGCCCTCCCTGAGCCCCTGGAAATACAGCTGAATTAAGTTTTTTATATAAGTCCGGATTTGAAGATAATATAATTCCACCCCTGGGCCCTCTTAAAGTTTTATGAGTGGTAGAAGTTACAGCATCTGCAAAATCTATAGGGTTTTGATGGCGCCCTGCAACTATAAGCCCTGCAATATGCGCTACATCTGCTAGCAAATAAGCCCCCACAGAATCCGCTATTTTCCTAAATTTTGCAAAATCTAAAGGCCTAGTATAAGCTGAATAACCAGCTATTATTAATTTTGGCCTGGTTTCTAATGCTATCTTTTCTACTTCATCATAATCAATTAAATATGTGTCCGGGTCTACAGAATAATGCTCTATATTAAACCACTTACCTGACATATTAACCCTAGAGCCATGAGTGAGATGCCCACCAGAATTTAGATTCATACTTAAAATAGTATCACCTGGCTTTAAAAGCGCTAAAAATACCGCTTGATTAGCCTGGGAGCCTGAATGCGGTTGTACATTTGCGTAGCCTGCATTAAACATCTCCTTACATAAAGAAATAGCAATATTTTCTATTTCATCCACATGAGTGCATCCACCATAATATCTCTTACCTGGGTACCCCTCCGCATATTTATTTGTTAAGCAAGAACCTTGAGCGGCAATAACCTCCTTACTTACAAAATTCTCAGATGCTATAAGCTCTATATCTGCATTTTGCCTTACCGACTCTTGCTTTATAGTATCAAATATTTTTTTAATATTTTTTTCCTTCATATAAAAAATAATATAACTAGTTATATATTCTATTATACGTACAAAACTGATCTAAAAAACCCCATAATAATTTTGTAGCTTCATAAGCACTATAAAAAGCCTTCTCCTTATCACTTTCAGATAATGACTCTATTATGTCTTGCACTTCCTGTGAATGCCAAACATCTGCATGCATATGCACTTTAAAGAATTCTATGCTTCTTTCATCTGATATATCATAATGCTCTTTTAAGCTCTTTATTTTAAACTCTGAAATGCTAGGAATTTGTCTTTCATAAGCATATAAAGCCCCTAAACCTTTAGGGTAACTCTCGCATAGGTTATCATAAGTGGAAATAAAATATTTAGTATCCATAGTAGACTTTGAAGATTTTACTACATCTCTACTAAGGCCCAAGCCTTCTGCAAACCTTAACCACAATTCAGGATGGTGATCATCCCCTGACTCTTCATCAACTAAATTCTCTAATATAATCTTTCTTTGCTCTATAGAGTCACATTTGCTATGTAGCTTACTAAGATGGCGAGGGAAATATTCTACATGCCTATAATATTGCACTGCATATTCTTGTAACTGGCCTATGGTAAGCTCCCCCTTGTCCCAAGATCTGTAAAATGGATGCTTAAGTAAATGCCATTTATCTAAATCGTAATTTGTCATATGTGGTAGAAGTAATTAATCACGCAAATTATATAATAACATCCGTTATATACGCAATAATTTATATATAAATATCCACCTAAACCATATAAACAACATAATTTATATGGCAATTATCTGTAGAATTATAATTACTTTTATGTTATGCTTGCTGCTAAGATTTATTAATATAAAAATTTATATATAAAATGAGAAATTATGATTTGGTTTGCTTAATAAAGTCAAATATAAATAATGCAGAGGTGGAAGACCTAGTATCTAAAATTAAAACTATTTTGTCTAATAATGAAATGGAAGTGGCAAAATATGAGAATTGGGGATTAAGAGGTTTAGAATACAAAATTCAAAAATATAAAAAGGCATATTATGTTTATATGTACATATCTGGGCCACCAAAAAATATTTACAGCGTAAAAAAAGAGATGGGCTTCTTAGAAGACTTACTTAGATTCATGTTTATTAAAAATAAATACTCTGTGGAAGATAGCTATAGCCTTCTTGCAAGCGAGAAACACGGCGAAACAACAGAATTAACGGGATAAATATTTTAATATTATGCAAAAAAGAAATGCTACAAGCAAAACACAAAGCGTGTCTGGAAAAATGTTTTTTAAAAAAAGGAATGACTGCCCACTTGCAAAAGTTGCAGAATCTGAAATAAATTACAAGAATTTGGATCTATTAAAAAAATTTATTTCTGCTGGTGGAAGGATTCTACCAAGAAGAATTACAAATATTTCATCAAAAAAACAACGCAGACTAAAAGAGCAAATAAAAGTAGCTAGAATACTAGCTTTGCTACCTTTTGTGAATTAGTAACAAATAATTATATAGATATGGAGATAGTCTTATTACAAAACATAAGAAAATTAGGTAAAATAGGGGAAATAGTTACTGTAGCAGATGGCTATGCAAGAAACTACCTAATAAGATTTTCAATGGCTATGCGTGCTACAAAAGCTAATATAGCAGAAGTAGAAGCAAGAAAGCAAGATATCAAGAAAGCACAGGAAAAATTACATACTGAAGCAAAGAAATGTGCAAAGAAATGTGAAGATTTAAGCTTGATATTTGTATGTAATGCATCAGAAGATGGTAGATTATATGGATCTATTAGTAAAAAAGATATTGTAACTAGAATTGCAGGCAAGATAGATACCAAAATCAATACTCATAACCTTGTGATAAATAACCCTATCAAAACAACAGGGGTGCATAATATAGGGCTTTCTTTACATAGTGATATGGATGATATAAATGTTACTATATGCGTTGCAAAACATCAAAGTGAGGCTGAGTCTATGTTGAAAGAGTTTTTATCCGGAAAAGAAAAAGCTACGCCTGAGCTAGAAGCAACTGCATAGGTATATTGTCTTATTATAATGGGCCCATGATAGCCATATGGATATGATCTTCTAAAAGACCTTATGAATGGCCCTAATGCTTAATACAAAATGGTTAGTTCACAATAACCTAATAATACTAGTGGAGCAACTAAACCTAAATCTATATTGACATCCACTCACCCTTCTAGGCTACCTGATAAATCTACCTCCTGATGCATGTGGCCGCCATCTTGCACAGAGCCTAATACAGATGCCAAGCCTTGACCATATTCATCCATAACATCCACCATTTGAATACATCCACCATGTTAATTAGCCCATCCAGAGAGGCCAGCATGATCTGTCACTTCATCAAAATATAGCAACATACCTATTTTTGGATGCATTATTATTTTATTAGTAACAGGCCTTTCATCTCCCGGCAATTTCAGCTCAATAGCGCCTAGCTTATGTAATATCTTTATTCCATTTTTGCCCTCACTATCTCGTGGCATGACTCGTAATTTTGACAAATCGACTCCAGGGTCAATAGGTAGTTTTTTATCTACATAAGCAAACATCTTATTCTTTGTAGTGGAAGAGACCTCAAAAACATCTTTATCATCTGGTTTAATAACCCTGCTTCCAAATTTCCAACAACCTAAATCTATAGGTTTCTCCATAGACTGTTTAATAATATCTTGCTGACGCTTTACAAAATCTTTCTTGCATTGAAAAAATTGATGTACTAGCTTTGGATTTCTAAATATTTCTAATACTACCTCATTAACATCCTTATTCAAAACCACTTCTTTAGGCAAATTTAATATAAGTAATAAGCCGGATTCTTCATCAGCGCCAAGCAATGCAGATATCTTATTTGCTAATTCTTCTGAAGGAGATGATGCATATAATAATAGTAAATCATCTAATTTATATTCTATTTCTTTCTCCTTAGGCTTTGCTTTAGACTTTTTTTTAGGCTTAGGTTCTACTTCTACCTTTTCTTGATCAACTATTCTACTTTGCTCTTCCTGTATTAACTTTTTTGCTTCTGCTAATTTTTTCTTTTCTGTTTTATTATCTTTAAAACTATCTAATAGATCTAATCTTCTTTGTAAAGCAACTTCTTCACCAATATATTGTACAAGTAATGTTAGTGTATATATTGCATTATTTGTACCAAATTTCTCTACCATACCTACATTTGGAATGCATCCTACAATTGTACACCAAGGCAACAAGCAGCCTGCTTTTATCAAAATTTTTACAATATCAAAATTAACAAAAGCAAAACTTAAAGCATTATAGCCATTTTCTGTCTTTTGCATAGGAATTCCTTTAGCTAAAAGATATTTTTCAGCTAACTCTGCATCAGGATTTTTATCAGGCTTATCCTTAGCTGGTGTTGTGGTATCTACTCTTACCTTTGCTTTTGTCAGTAACAACTCTACCCCCTCTTTATAGGCTAAAGCAGAAAAATACATCAGTGGCGTTAGCCCTTCTGGGAAATAATTCTTATTGCCTTGAATGATATATCTCTGATCCCAATTAAATTTACTACTACATATCATAGCATCCAGAAGATTTGTTATTCTTTGCCTAGCTAATATTTCAAGAATAGAAATATCTGCATCACCCATTTTAATGGTATCTCCTAAATTAAATTGCCATTGCTCTAAACGTGCTATTATCATTTCAACGCCGCCATCACTACATAATAACTGGAATAATGTTTTTACTATATGATCATAATCTTTTTTTGCTAATCTGATGCTACTATTTTGCTCTAATATATCATTTAAAAAACCTCTCATAGTGACTGATAAATTACGTATATCTACCTCTATCAGCATGGCCCATAATGGCTTTTTAATTGAACTTGTTTTTAGTAACTTACGTTCAGATGAAATAACATCTCGATCATTAGCCTGACTATATAGACAAAGCTTTTTATTCAAATTAATAACATCTAGATGTAATAATATACTAATATCATTACATTCCCTTTTGTAACATCTGCAAAGTCATAACTTCGGCATTATTAATTTTTGCTAAAACCTCTTCTGCCTTCTTTTCTATTTTTTGTCTCCGATTCGACCCCCTGTTATTATTCTTCATATCACCCAAAACTGATTTCATCCTAAGTGTACAGCAATATGCGAATAAAATATTCTATTAGTGAATAATATTATTAATTATTTACTAATAGTAAAGATACATTTATAAGAAAAGATTGAAGTAAATATTAATAAATGGCTGAGCGAAGTCAGAATTAAAATAATTTCTCAGGATTGACGTTAGTATTACCTATCTTGACAGCAAAATATAACTGAGGAATATCTACCTTACCTGTATTGCCAAGATAACCTATCACCTCCCCTTCCTTCACTTTAACACCCTTATGTACTAAATAACTATTCATATGCCCATAAGCAATTAAATATCCTGACTCAGAATCTTGAATCAAAATAATATTCCCATAATAGTTATCATAACTTACATGTACTACTTCCCCTTTCATAGCAGCTTTCACAACTGAATCTTTTTCTGCCATAATAGAGATCCCATCACTTTTTTTGCCATCTACATATTGCCCAAATTTATATAGAATTTTCCCTTCCACTGGCATAGATAGTGAAATATTATCCTTTTGATCTACAGCTAAACTACTTTTTTGCTTTGGCACAAAAATAATTTCAAATACCTCCAGGACTTTATTAGGAGATACATGATTTATCTGCACCAGCTCCTCTGTCGTAACATTGTATTTTTTTGCAATCACTGATAAAGTCTCCCCTTCGCATACCTCATGCACTATTAGGTCCTCTTCTTCTATTGGGTCAGCCTGCTGCGGCTCAGAATATGGTTTTGCTACTTCTTGTTGTTTAATAGCATATTTTTGCTCTATAGGGGCTGCATGCTGGGAAGAACATCCAACTATAAAGCTGCCCGCTATAAATAATAATAGATTATAAATACTTCTATTTATTTTCATAATAAGCTTTAGAGTTTTTAGTAAATGCTGTAAGAGATACAACCTTCTCTTCTAATTTTACCTTACTCAGTATATTTTGCACTACTTTATCTTCTATAAGCAGACCATATACTTCTCCAAATAACTCTCTTTTATCTTTGAACAGTTGCCTTAACTGCTTCTCATATTCCCTATTACCATTAGATAAATGACTCATGATTTCATTATCAGAAACTGTAATCTTATTGTCTTCTGCATATTCAGATATATAAAACCCTATTTTCAGTCTTCTTTTAACTAATGCCTCTTTATCTATCTTCTCTTCCTTCTTTGCTTTATCTTTACCTGAGGATTTTTTCTCTTCTGCTTTTAAATTATTTTCTAAAGCTTCCAACTCTCTTTTAAAAAGAGTCTTTGGGAGATCCACATTTATTGAACTATCAATGAAATCAAATAATCTTGACTTTAAATATAGCTTATTTTCTTGCTCAACATCTTGATTAACCTTATCATTCATAACTTGTTTCAACCCTTCCTCATTTTCCACGGAATATGTTTTCATAAGCTCTTCTTTTGTTAGGTCTATTTGCTCCCTAATTTTGCCTATTACAAGCTCTACCTCACAAGGTTTACCTTTAACCTCTTCAGCAACGTCTTTGCCCATTTTAGAAGAAAATTTTAAAACTTCGTCACTAACTTTTTTGCCTAAAATATTTTTATCAAAATCCTTATCAAAAAAGTGATTTTGCATTGAAATGCGCATTTCATTACTATCAGCAACAACTTTTCCTTCTACTGTAACTTTTATTTTACATACTATCTCATCAGAAGCTTCAACAACTCCTTTATCATCCTTATCTGTATATTGCTTATATTCTGAAAGCATGGTTTTAACTTCCTTGTTATATTCTGCATCTGTAAGAGCAATTTTATAATCTTCTAAAGATAGTTCTGAAAAGCTAAGTTTAGGCATCTTCGGCAAAAACTCAAGAGTAAAAGCAAATTCTAATTTACCCTCTTCATTCACAATATCCACCACCTCTGGCCTTACAGATGGACTCTTCTTATGCTTCTCTACCGCCTCATTCACAGTATCCTTTATAAAATCTTCTGCTATTTCATTTTTTACATCTTCTGAATATTTTTGCTTTATTATCCTGCTTGGAACTTTTCCCTTACGAAAACCAGGAAGACTAATATTTTCAGCTATATATTGAAATTTCTCTTCTCTTTTTTTCTCTAGATCTTCTTTTGAGATGCTAACTTTGTAAGTATATTCAATTTCACTTATTTTTTCTTCTTTAACGCTCATAATAAAATAACAATTAATTCTTTGGTACGGGTAAAGGGACTTGAACCCCCAAGCCTTGCGGCGCTAGATCCTAAGTCTAGTACGTCTACCAATTCCGTCATACCCGCTAACCCTGCCATATTATAATGGATATTGGTAGATATTGCTAGGGGGAATTTATTTAGATTGCTGTCTTTTTAAAATGATTATTTCTATTTTAAAAGAAT
>JAUIKA010000030.1 GCA_030430995.1 Alphaproteobacteria bacterium | reverse complement strand
ATTACTAGTAAATATTTGAATATAATCCTTATTATGATATAAATTACTACGAACTGTAGCTTTTATAACAGATAATATATTTATTAATATTTCCCTATCTATATCACTTGGTACATGCTCAATGGCATTTAATATATCTTGGTACCTGCCAAGGAGATCAGTTTTTTTATGATCAGGATAAAATTTGTACAACAATAGACATGCAAGCTTCTTACTAATTGCTCTATTATTAACTGTTGCATGGATAATTTCAGTATTATTGTAACCAAATTTTTGTAGATAGCATCCTAACGCCTCTAATACAAAACTTTGTTTACAATCCTCCATATTCTTTTACCTAAATAATTACAACCAACATGCGCAAAAGAAAAATACTACTATTCTAGACAAAGAATTATGACTCCGTATCATTGCATAGCTCTTTTAAAACCTTACTGCATAAAAACTTTGGCTGCTTATAAGCTGCTACAGTAATAGGTTGGCTTGTTTTAGGGTTTCTACCTTTCCTAGGTGGTATATCATTAACTATAAATTTTCCGAACCCCATTAAAGAAACACTATTTCCTGCTGCTAACGCTGACTCTATACTAGAACAAAAAATCTTAATTACCCTAGCTGCTTCTATTTTTGTAATGTTATTTGTTTTTGATATTAGATCTACTAATTCCTCTTTATTCATTATAAATACCTATTTTTATCCATTATATAATTTTATATCTAAAAAGCAAAACATATACAAGTAAATCTTAGCCTTTACCCTTCTAATGCCTGCTCTTTGTAGTTTTCTGACGCTTTATATAAAAATCTTTTAGCAGAATTGCCTTCAAATATATGGTAGAAAATATCGCAATTATCTATATACATCTGGCTGAATCCCATTATTTCTTGCATGGCCCAATAAGCACCACCATGGCCTACTATCAATGTAATGCCTGGCATTGATAGCGCCTGATCAATACCACTGCTTAACCTATTAAGAAAATTCTCCTTGCTTTCAACCGTATCTAAAGCATCTCCTCTCATCCATGAATTCCAAAACTCCTCTGTATCCTCTTTATCTTCATATTTGCCCATATCAAGCTCCATAAACTTGCTATCTACAATAGGAACGATGGATGTTGATTCTGCTACAATATTGGCTGTTTTATGCGCTCTGCTAAGACTGCTGCATAGAATATTATCTATTTTCTTATCTGAAAGAAAATCCCTTGCTTTTTGTGCTTGCTCAATTCCCCTCTCATTAAGAGGTATATCCGTTTTTCCTTGCCTAATATTTTTCAGGTTCCAATCTGTCTGCCCATGGCGCAAGAAATAAAGTTTTTTTTCTAAAAACATGATAGCATATTTTGTTTTATATATTCTCTTTGTATTAAAAACAGCTCCCCACAACCCTTAGATGCTAACTTAAACATAGCGTTAAGGTCTTGCTTAGGAAATGGCTTATCTTCAGCAGTTGTTTGCACTTCCACTATCTCTGAGTCAGATGTTAGTACAAAATTTGAATCTGCCTGTGCATTTGAATCTTCTATATAATCTAAATCTAATAATGCATTGTCATTTACAATACCACAAGAAATAGCTGCAACCTGGGCTCTAATAGGGTTATTCTTTATAATGCCTCTATGCATACCAGATTCAATAGCATTACACATAGCAATATAAGCACCGGTAATAGAAGCTGTCCTTGTACCACCATCAGCATTTATCACATCACAATCTATAACAATCTGCCTCTCCCCCAGGGCGCTCAGGTCTAAAGAAGCCCTGAGAGATCTTGAAATTAGGCGTTGTATCTCTTGAGTCCTGCCAGACAGCTTCCCTGAAGAGGACTCCCTCCTTATTCTTTGATGCGAACTCTGAGGAAGCATGCTATATTCTGCTGTAAGCCAACCTTTATTTTGCCCCTTTAAAAAAGAAGGAACTGAATTTTCTATCCTTGCAGCACAAAGCACAGTAGTATCGCCAAAACTAATTAAACAAGAAGCATCCGCGTTCTTAATATAGTCATTAACAATTACTACTTTCCTAAGCTCATCTGGCTTCCTTTTATTGGCCCTTTTCATTGCTACTTGTTTACTATTAAATTATTTACATTCTGTATAAACTGAGACATATCCCTCACATCTTCCCCTTCTAAAATACAGGCTTGGTCAAATAATATGTTAACTAAACTTTTCATCTCTACTGACTCAGGGTCTTTAGACACTCCATCTATTATCTTCTTCAGCAGAGCATGGTTAGTATTTATTTCTAGCACTTTAGCAGACAGGCCTTTAACCTGCTTCTGATCTCTTAGAAACTGCTCCATTCTAATATCCATATCCCCTTCTTTTACAGTAAGGCAAGCAGGGCTTGTTTTCAACTTCTTAGATACTACCACATCTTTTACTGCACTACCTAAAACTTTTTTGCAGAAATCAATAATTCCTTTACTATCTTCCTCCTTGCTAGCAGAATTTTTATCTTCTTGATTCGGGATTTCTATCTCACTTCTTGTTGCAGATTTAATTTCATAATCTTGATATTTAGTATTTAAATTTACCCAGAAGTCATCTACATGGTCATTCAATAGTAAAACATCTACACCACTACCTAGAATGCCTTCTATCTGCGGGCTTGTTTTAAGCTTCTCTATACTATCTCCACTTAGGTAATATATTATTTTCTTACCATCAGAAGGCGCATTATCTATATAATCTTGCAAGCTGATATATTTATTTAGATTAGCGCTATAGAACATTGCTACGTCCAAAATATCTTTTGCTACATCTGAGTTATGTTCACATAACCCTTCTTTGATACAAACACCAAAATTATTCCAGAAAGTAATATATTCTTCTATATTATTTTTCTTCTTATCCTTTAGTGCATTCAGAACCTTTTTTATAATAGCATTTTTTATCTTAGTAAGTACAGGGTTATGCTGCAATGTTTCCCTACTAATATTAAGTGGAAGATCTTGCGTATCTACAATACCTCTTAAGAACCTAAGCCAGCTTGGTATAAGGTCTATATTCTCATCTGTTATAAACACTCTATTTATATAAAGCTTCACTCTTTTTTGTCTGTCTGGATGGAAAAGGTCAAAAGTTCTTGTAGAAGGTATGAATAATAAGTTAGTGAATTCTACCATTCCCTCATTCCTATTATGCAAAGTAACCCATGGGTCATCCCCCATATATCCTATATTCTGATAGAATTCCTTATATTGCTCCGCTGTTATTGAATTCTTAGGTTTAGACCATAAAGCAGAAGCAGCATTAACTTGCACTTCGCTTTTATCTTCTTCTATAAAATAGATAGGGATGGATATACGGTCTGAATATGTTTTTATGATATTTTTTATCTTAAAATGGTCTAAATACTGCTCTTCTCTAATATGCAACAATATTTGCGTTCCATGTTCATGCTCCCAATCTATCTCTTTTACTTCATATTCTCCTTTGCCCTCAGATTCCCAAAAAACAGCCTTTTTCTCTCCTGCTTTTTTACTCATCACCTGTACTTTATCCGCTACCATAAATGCAGAATAAAAACCAACACCAAATTGCCCTATAAGCTCATTATTCTTCTTATTATTATCTGTAATATTATCAAGAAATTTCTTTGTGCCAGAATGCGCAATAGTTCCAAGGTTATCTATGGCGTCTTGCATTGTCATCCCTATCCCTGTATCTAAAATAGCAAGGGTCTGGGCTTTTTTATCTAATGTAATTGTAATTTTAAATCCTTCAGAGCCACTGCTTAGCTTAGAGTCTAAGTTACTTAAATATCTTAGCTTATCACAAGCATCAGAAGCATTGGATATAAGCTCTCTTAAAAAAATATCCTTATTTGTGTAAATTGAATTTATCATTAAATCTAAAACTCTTCCTACATCTGCAGAAAATTCTTTTTTTGACATATAAATATAATTTTGTTACTCAGTTTTTATATAAGGTAAAATTTTACTTTTTAAATAGAGAGGAGTTATATTTTTTAATATAACTGTTTTATAACGTGACTTAGTACCCTTTATGATGCATATATTACTCTTCGCTATACATAAAAATTTAGAAATAATATTTATAATTGCTATGTTCGCCTTATTATCTTCAGGAATTTGTGATACTCTTACCACTAAGTAGTTTTTATTATCTATACAAATGCATTTTCCTAGTTTAGAAACTTTAGAAGTTGTATAAACTTTTAAATGAATTTCAATCTTATTATTGTGCAATGGTTTAAAGAACATCTTTGTCTTGTAATTATTATGCTAAGCATAAGCTTTAATATAAATGCAAGTATAGCGGATCTAAGAGAGTCTGCAAAGCTTATGAGGTTAATCTCTGGATATGAGAAAAAATATAAAATACAGAAAAATGTTTTGCTATCAATAGCCCTGCAAGAATCCAGCAGATATTATGCCCCTAATTTTCCTATTTTATGGCCATGGACAGTAAATTATGGAGGTAAGTCTTATTACTTTGATAGTAAAAAGGAGGCTATAAAGTATCTAACCCCACTGCTAAGAAAAGGGCATAGAAATTTTGATGTAGGCTGCATGCAGATAAACTATAAATACCATGGGCATAATTTTCGCTCTCTTGAAGAGGCATTCAGCCCAAGCCATAATATAAAATACGCTGCTGAATTCCTCTCTAAGACTTATAAGAAGCAAAAAGCTTGGAAAATATCTGTTGCTAAATATCATGGGTCTGGACCACGAGGGCAAAGATATGCTCAAAGGGTATATAAAATTGCTGCTCATATAATAAGTTATAAAAAGAAGTTCAGATATTACCTAGCACATCCAAGGAAAACAAAATTAGGAAGTTAGTTCTCTTCTCCATCTTTAAAAACCTTTCAACATAATAAAACATATAGCTTTTATTTTAAGGAATTGCTCCATTCTTTATTTAAATCATAATCCTCAGTAAGATTTTTTCCGTTACTTGCGTTTAATGCTTGACTTTATTGTAATGATATATATAATTTTAAACTCATTTAATATTATTAATCCCATGATAAAAATCGATATACAACTCCTGTCCACAGATAATGACTTTAAAACAACACTGACCTCAATCTATAAAAAAATCTTGGAGGAGAATAAGAATCAAAAGCTTGCCATAGAATCCCTATCACATTTAATTGATAAAGAAGTAATAATAATAGAAGAATCTGTAGATATAAGAAATGTTATAGATACAATAATCTCTAATAGAAATATTAAATGGATAAATAATTCTGTTCACTGTGACAAAATACTTAAATTTTATGTAGATGCAACAAAAGAAGGAATAGAAGCAAAATTAATTGAATCAACAAAAACAGCTGAAGATTCTGTAATAAATGACTTTTGGCATTTTGTAACACAATATGGCGATCCTCGAATGTTAATACCTTTTTACAAAATAGCAATCCAAGATGATAGCACTGTATATACAGATGAATATAAATTCATAACCGATAATATAGACCATGTTGCAATTAGCGATGATAGGTTATGTAAAATAATGGTAGCCAATTTATTGGAAGCAAGCCCAGTAAAGTTTAAAAAAGAACTATATAACAAGTATCTTCTTCCTTCACTCACAACAGATAGTGGATATAATGCATTAGTTGCAAGGATGAATCTAGTTATAGAGTGCAACTTAAAGCTCCTCAACACTACTAAAGATAGATGTGATGAAGAATTATTAAACTTATTTATAAAAAATATAATCATTGAAAGCAATATAGAGAACAAGAAAATACTGCCCTCATTAGAGCTTTTAATAGACAAATGCCATATAGATTATGCATTCTTAACAATCCAATTGATCAATAATATTAGCCACATCTCTCTTAGTAGAGCCAAGACAATACTAAAATCTATATTAGAAAAAGATGGTGAAGCCCTAAACTCTAAAGGCAAAACAAAAGGAATGTTAACCTATGTTATAAATCATCTTCACTCTTTCTTTATGCATGCTATCCCTGCATCATCAAAAGCAGAAACAACAGAGCAAGAGAAAATACAAAAATTTGTAGAATGCGTATTAACGCGCCATAAAGATAAAGCTAACCTTCAAATTACACTTAAAAACAATATTGAATCTACTGATATTCTAGGGGCATGTATATTCTATAAACAATATGATTTATTTAAACTCTTTGTTCAAAGCGGCTGTGATATATCACATAGCGCTATAAGCATACTGCATAGAATAAATATATCAAAAGAAAAAAACTTACTTCATGATGTATTTCTTAAAAAAGATATGAATTTAAAAGATTTTAACAATGCTATGCAAAATATAGAAAATGGTGTTACCTACCGAGTCGAATTTACTGAAAATGAAAAGTTACTATTTTATAAGGCATATATGGAAGGCATTCTAATGCGATATGAAGATGCAGCCCAATATCCTGAAGACACAGTAGACCCTATGTATTTATCAGAAAAATTGTTAAAAAATACAAAACTATTCTTCTTGCCAGGTGCACAACAATCTGATGGCAATATTTTAGACTTAGTGTCAGAAGTTATCGCTTACATTCCTGATGAAGATTATATAGAACAGGATGTGAAATCTGATAGCGATATACTAACCAGTATGTTAGAGCAACAGCGACAACAGGGTTGTATATCAGAACAACAGGAAAAACTTATACTAAGAAATATGTCTTATTTTGAGCAATATTGTCAACGAAACTTAAAAGGAGGCATAGACAAAATTTTTACTAATACCGCTAAAGCATTGCATACAACTATGCAGTTTTTAAAGACAAAGGTATTAAATTTACAGCCAGATGAAAATAGTTTAGATAAGCATTTAGCAAAAGAATGTTATAATGATTATGTATTTGGGCTCCATAAATGCCTATTTGCAAATAATATTTATTTTAAAATATCACAAAAATGTAAAAGATTTGTAGAAGAAACTAAAGGCTTACTAGGCAAATTACAAAATAAAATAGGCTCTATGTATATAACAGGGTCTAAATCAAAAGGAGAAGACTGCATAAAAGCATATAAAACAAAATCTTTTAAAGCTTCTAAACCTTCCACTAAAGAAGTTTTATATAAATTAAAAATAAAAGGGGAGGATAAATGCCTAGTCTCAAAAACTCATTATAAGCATGAAGAGACTATGGTTATATTGTTTGATGCTACAGAAACACATAGCAACAATAGTATAAATGAAAATTTTCATTCTCATGAGAGCAGCCATACAGAGCTTGCCGGGTTACTAGAAGATATTGGGCTTGCTTAAAGGAAAGCTTCTTTAATGGTGGAGCCAGGGGGAATTGAACCCCCGACCTTTTGAATGCCATTCAAACACTCTACCAACTGAGCTATGACCCCATGAGGACCATCTATATTATTCCACAAATATCACTATTTGCATATATCTTTACTTATTTTTTTTATCATATACAGCGCCCACAACAGATAAAATAAAAACAAGGAAAAAGATTATTGAAAAAATCAAAGACGAATGCCCATAAATACTATCTAAGAAGAAATTTACCTCTACTGGCAATAAATACTCACTAAATAATTTTTTATTATGATGAGTAGCTATAACGAAATTATCATTTAAATTCAACTTAGTATGCCTACTAATACTTTGCGCGTTGATACAAAACCATATTTTATTCCTTTTATCAGCATATGAAGAAAAAAACGGTTTTTTTTGGCTGGGTACAATATATCCGAATATTGATTCAGCATTTTGCATTAATATATGCTCTTTATCAATAGAATTGCAAGACGTAATCCCCCTTGCAACAAGAAAAACTTCCCCATCATGGAGTTGGTATGGAGTAAGCACTACATATCTCTGTGGGTAGTTATAGTCATATGCAAAAACTGTATGATCATGCAAGAATTTTCCCTTAAGAATTACAGGTATGTAAGTTATATCTCCATTATGTGATTTTAATTCGGTATGCCTTTCATATTTAGATTTTTCTACCCTATCTTGTAAAGACTTATTATTAAAATATTTATTGATATTAATTCCAAAAGATACCAAAGAAATGACTGCTAGTATAATAAAAATTTTTTTGCCCATATCTTTCCGCCCATTACTTTCTAATAAACTGCTATACTAAGGTTATACTATGTACAACTTTTTGACTACTAAAAAATTTTTATACCAAATATATATTTTTATTATTATAATGAATAAAAATAAGTTTCATCATGCATATGTTTTATAAAAAACTAGAGCCTAAAAAACTGTCAGAAATCATATCAGCCACAAATACCATAATGCATGGAAACAAAACAGATGTTACTATAAATGGAGTCAATAATATCAATAATGCTAAACCAGATGAACTATGCTTTATAGCGAATAGCAAATATCTTAAGTCAATATATTCTACAAAAGCTGCTTGCTGCATTCTATCTGATGCAGATTTTGATAAACTACAAGCAGATATAGAGACGCTGCCAACACTTCTTGTAAGCAAAAATCCTTATTATTCCTACTCTTTAGCATTAAAGATGTTTTATAAACCTATATCTGAGAATAAGATACATAGCTCAGCTATGATATCAGATTCTGCAAAAATAGGAGCAAATGTTGCTATAGGCCCTAACACATATATAGGGGATAAAGTAGAAATAGGTGAAGGATGCACAGTAGCAGCAAATGTAGTAATTGAAAATTCAATAATAGGAAAAAATGTTACTATAAATAATGGCGCCTTAATAGGGCAAACAGGGTTTGGATTTGCTACAGAAAAAGCCATGCATCATAGCATTTTGCATATAGGGGCTGTAATAATAAAAGATAATGCATCCATAGGCGCTGGCTGCACAATAGACAGAGGGTCCCTTGATGATACAATAATTCAAGAAAATGTAAGATTGGGTGATTCTGTGCATATAGGGCATAATGTAAAAATAGGAAAGGGAACTATAATAGTTGCGCAAACAGGAATTGGTGGCAGCAGCAGCATAGGAAATTATTGCCAAATAGGAGGACAAGTAGGAATAGTCGGGCATATTAATATTGGTAATTTTGTAAAAATTATGGCAAAATCTGGTGTAAATAAAGATGTTAAAGATAATGAAACTATCGGGGGAATACCCGCTGTAGATAGCAGGCTATGGCAAAAACAAGTTATAAAATTAAAAAATATGGTTAAACAAAAATGATTACAATGGATATTGAAAAGATAATGAATCTTTTACCACATAGATACCCTTTTTTACTTATAGATTCTATAGTAGAAATAAAACCTAATGAAATGATTCTAGCTAAAAAAAATGTCACAATAAATGAGCCGCAATTTACGGGGCATTTCCCCTCACATCCGGTAATGCCAGGAGTTCTTATAATAGAAGCTATGGCTCAAGCCTCTGCTGTATTAGTTATCAACTCAGGCAAAGTAGATGGAGGGGAGATTGTGTATCTTACTGGGATAGATAAAGCAAAATTTAGGAAGCCAGTAACGCCGGGTGATACATTAATCCTGCGCTCAGAAGTAATGCAATCAAGAGCTAGTATATGGAAATGCATTGCTACCGCAACCGTAAATGAGAGCCTAGTTGCAAAAGCAGAAATAACAGCTATATTAAAACCCAAATAATGATACATGAAACTGCCGTTATAGCGGATAACGTAAAAATAGGAAAAAATGTAAAAATAGGCCCATATTCTGTTGTAGAAAATGGTGTGGAGCTGTGCGACTCAGTAGAAGTAAAAAGCCATGTTCTAATCTCTGGAGATACATATATAGGCGAAAGCACAACTATATATCCATTCGCAGCCATAGGTTGCCAGCCGCAAGACTTAAAATATAAAGGTGAAAAATCTAAAATCTGTATAGGAAGCAATACCACCATAAGAGAGCATGTAACTATACACCCTGGCACAATTATGAACGATAATGCACAAACTACAATAGGTGATAACTGCCTAATTATGGTGGGGGCGCATATAGCACATGACTGCATAATAGGAAATAATGTTATTATTAGCAATAATACACAGGTTGCTGGGCATGTTGAAATAGGTGACTTTGCTATAATAGGGGGATTATGCGGAATACATCAATTTGTAAGAATAGGGCAATATGCAATGGTGGGCGGCATGTCTGCTATATCCAGAGATGTAATTCCATTCGGGATGATATCTGGTGATAGAGCTAGCCTTGTAGGAATAAATATCATAGGCATGCAGCGCAGAGGGTTTTCTAATACTGATATCATCACAACTAAAAAGGCTGTAGAAACTATATTCAGAAAAGAAGATACACTGAAAAATTCTGTTAGCATTGCAAAGAGCCTATATAAAAAGAGCAAAACTGTACTAAAGATACTAGATTTTATAGATAAGGACTCGCAGCGCTCTTATTGTAATTTTAATAAAAGATAATATGAAAATAATTATATTCCCCGGCCAAGGGAGCCAGAAATTAGGCATGGGCAGTAACATATACCATCATGAAGTAGTAAAAAAACTATATGCAGAAGTAAATGATGCTATAGGTTATGACATTACTAAAATTATGTTTGGTGATGATAAAGATGCTTTATTAGAAAATGCACAAATAGCAATAATGGCGGCATCAATGGCCCTTATAAAGCTTATTACAGAGAAAATATGCTTCGGGCAGTCCTGGAATCACAAATTGCAGTTCGGGATCTGGGGCCTGCAAGTGTCAGTGAACTCGAGCTTATAACTTTAGAGGAACTCGAAGAGATTCGAAGAATTTGGGTGGTCGAAAAACATGAGATCGAAGATCGCGTACCCATAATTTACGAGGAAGTAACGGGCAGTGAGTATCCGCTTAGAGAC
>JAUIKA010000029.1 GCA_030430995.1 Alphaproteobacteria bacterium | reverse complement strand
AAGCATCTTCTGGGGCTATCTCAAAAGCTTTTTCAAAACATCTTAATGCCTCTACAGGCTTCTTGAAATTAGACCTCACTATAAAATCTGCCATAAATATGTAAACCATAGCATTATCTGGCTCTAACTTGGCTACGTTACATAAGCATCTATTATAAGATTCTTGATATCCAGCATATTGGAGATATTGATAAAAACTTCTTTCATCTAATGCATAAGCCTCAAGAAAGTGGTCCAATGCATCTGAAGCCTTTTCTTCACTCCACATACTCAAGCTATGGGCTTTAAGGAAATGAGAGGTATAATCCTTAGAGTCTAATAATATCGCCTCATCACAATATTTTATAGCTAAAGCATAATCACCTGCTACACATAAACTCTCTGCTTGAGCTAAGTACTCTTTTACTCTATCTAACATAGGCATAACATTACTACTAATCGAATTACTCTAACTATATAAACACTCATATGAATCATCCTCACACACTAAATATATCTTTATAAATAATTATCGCTATTGAATTATTTATACCTACCCAAGGTTTGCTTTAACATTATTAATCAGCTGTTTCAAGATATTATTTCCCTGTAGAAACAAATCTTAACAATAGATATAGAGCGTAAATTTCAATCTAGAATCTGTTTTTAATTAAGGTCTTTTAATAAATATTAATATGTGATAGCATGAATATATATTAACTTACGGTTACTATATATATTTTTTTATGATGAATTGAATAGTATTGAATATGAATGCATCCTTACAAAAAACCTCGTTAACAAGAAACCAAAAAGAAGCTGTAAGCCTTCTATCTATAGGCACGTTTCTTGAATATTTTGACCTCATGCTATATGTACATATGGCAATTCTACTAAATGAATTATTCTTCCCAAAAACGGACCCTAAAACAGCATCAGTTATAATGGCATTTTCATTTTGTACTACATATCTATTAAGGCCAGTAGGCGCTTTAATCTTTGGATATATAGGGGATAACATAGGAAGGAAAGCAACCGTTATAATTACAACTTTCTTAATGGCATTCTCATCTCTGATTATGTTCTTTCTACCTACATATGCCCAGATAGGAATTGCAGCATCATGGATTGTAACCTTATGCAGAATGCTTCAAGGTATGTCCTCCATGGGAGAAACCATAGGAGCACAATTATATTTAACCGAGTATATCAAACCACCACAGCAATATGCAGCTGTAGCATTCATTAGAGTATTGCCAGCATTAGGAACATTTGCTGCATTAGGAATAGGTACACTCACTATAAGATGGGGAATGAACTGGAGATATGCCTTTTTAATAGGAGCGGTGGTAGCATTTGTAGGATATATAGCAAGGACAGCACTGCGCGAAACGCCAGATTTCGTTTCTGCAAAAAAAAGATTACTGAGCAAAAAAGCTCTTAAGACATTCGAAGAGAACAATATAAACAAGGTAAAAACAAAAGTAGCATTATCCTATTTCTTCCTTGAATGGACATGGCCTATATGGGTATATGTAATATATATATATTATGGCGGATTTCTCAAACAAAATTTAGGATATACAGCAGCGGATGTTATCTCCCATAATTTATATATAGCCCTTTTTGCAGTAGTCAATGGCATTGGAATAGTATATCTATCTAGCAAAATACATCCTCTGCAAATAATGCAAATACGCGGTATTATTTTTTCTCTTTTCCTACCGTTTTTTATGTGGCTACTAGAAAGAGAAATTAGCTTATTTAATATAATGGCTCTGCAATATTTTATGAAAGCATTCCACCCCACAACAATACCAGGAGATGCAATAGTATTTAAATATTTCCCTATCTTAAAAAGATTTACTACTGCTTCTATGATGTTTGCACTCTCCAGAGTTCTTATGTATTTCGTCACCTCATTTGGTACTATATATCTTACAGATTTATTTGGAGTATGGGGCCTGCTTATAATAATAGTACCTGTAACAATAGGATATTTCTACGGGCTCAATACTTTTATTAATCTAGAGAAGGAAGCTGGTACTTACCATAAGAAAACCTTTTTAAGTATAGTTTTTTTAGATAATCAAGCTGATCCGGAGCAAGAAGCTGAGTAGCAAGCATATTGATTTGCCTTTCAATCTCCAGGTCACAAGTCATGGCAACTATAACAAAATAGTCTAAGGTCTCTTGGGCTATTTTGTGCCTCTTGTTATTGCTTTGATATTCTATAGTGTAAAGATTATGCAATCTATCACAAATCTTAATTAAAAGAGATTCTTTGTCACCAGCTAAATAAGATTCATTTATAATCCTCTCTATAGTTAATTTTTCTCCCCCTCTAATTCGCGTTAGCCTATAAACCATTTCAGCAACCCTTTTCCCGAACTCATCCTCTATCATCTCTATAGTAACAATAGTATCTTCTACTATATCATGAAGAATAGAAGCAGCTACCACATCCTCTTTTTTGATATATGCCAAAACCATCTCTGCCACAGCAATAGGATGCATATAATATGGCTCTCCTGACTTTCTTTTCTGCCCTTCATGATAACGCTTAGCAAATACCATAGCTTTTCTAATTTGTTTATTATCACCTAAACCATGTTTTCTTAGTTGTCTTATTAAAGACAGAGAATATTGATCTTCTAAATTCATCAGATTATTTTAAAATATATAGCTTCATATATACAAATTATTATGTCATGAAGCTAAGTCCGTATAAAAATGCAAAGCATAATATATATTATAGCTTAAATTAAAAATTGATACTATAAAATATATGGCGCTAGATAATATTGTTTAAATATAGGAATGCGTACTACATCTATTATTCATATCTAAAGCAAAGCTTAGTTAAGGCTGTTTTAATGCTACATATATAAATAAACTATAAAGATTTATATTGACCATCTTCAAAAGAATATCTAAGCATCTCTCCTTGTTTTATATCAAAAAACCATAAATGAATCACAAGCTCACCATTAGAAAGCTTTTCTCTAATCCAAGGGAATGTTAGACAATTCTCATAAGAACGTTTAAGTGATATCTTAGCATATTCATTAGGGTTGGTAGTAGAATCTGCATCATCCGAATCCATAATAGATACCCAGCTATCTATAAAATCTGTTTTAATATTTTTATTCTTGCTGAGCAATGACATAATTCCACCACATTGGCTATGACCTAATATAATAAGATTACGAACTTTTAAAAAGTTAATACCAAATTCTAACGCAGCACTCGTACCATGGTGTTTTCCATCATGCTCATAAGGAGGGACTATATTTGCAACATTCCTAACAACAAATAAATCACCAGGGTCACATTGCAATATCAACGCAGGGTCAACCCTGGAATCACAACATGAGACAAACATAGTAGTAGGGTTTTGACCATTCACAGATAAAGAGCGCATTACAGAATTGCTGCCAGTGGTATATTTTTCTCTAAATATTCTATATCCCGCTAATAATTTATCCATCTTGTTTTAATAAAAAATTAATATCACTCAAAATCCAAATAATCATGATGCATAATAATGTATTAAGCCATAATTATAAATAATACTACCATATAACTATATTATGTAAAGCATCTGTTAGAACAAGGCTCTATATAAGATATAAAAAGAAGGCTAGTAAGTAGAGGTTATTATTAAAAAACGCCTCTACTTACTAGATTTATTGTGATTAGAAAGATAACTTCATACCAACAAGGCCTGATGTCCCTGAAAGTGTTTTTGTTTTATCAGCTTTTTTCTTGCCTTTATAAAAAGCAAACTCAGCATAGGATTTCAACCCCTTTGTCCATTTGTAACTACTGCCTAAATTTATATATTCAAACTTATTTCTATATTCATTAAAGCTCTGAGCTACATTCACACTAACAGCTGCACTGCCTATTTCATAACACATACCTGCTGTCCAGTAATATGGCTTTTTTAAATCTTTATCAAATTTACTTAAATAAGACTTACCCCAGTTACCGTAAGAAGCAGCATAAGTAAGGCTACCATATTTAACCTTACCACCGATTGTATATGCAAATAAATTATGCATTAATTTCTCTTTCGGCATTTCCTTAATTGCTTTCTTGTCTTTATCTACAGCTGCTTGTACAGCTTTCCCTGATTCTAAAGTACCAGCAACCTCTACATCAAAACCATCTGAAATATTCTTTTTATAAGAAAGGCCAACGGTAAATGCATCTGTTGATGCTTCATTCATATTATATTCTGTGCCTTTATATGTAATTTTTCTAGTACCACTTTGAGACTTGTCCTTTCCTATCTCTCCTATATTCGCAGTGTCAGGAATATAAGACAAACCAAGCTGAAATCCATATAGCTCTGGTGTGTAATATGATATTTTACGTGAAGCTTCTACCAACCCACCAGATGAAGAATCTGCAAAACCTTCACTACCTACAGGGTCTTTAATTATAGCATCTTCAGGGTTCTCTCCAAAAGACGCATTGGCATATGGTGCCCAGCCTTCACCTTTAGCAGCTACTGCATCACATCCTGAAATACCCATCATTGTTGAAGAAGCCTGGGGAGAACCAAGCTCTATTCTACCGTAATTAGACTCTATATATAAATGGCTACCATTTACAACAGAAGACCCTGCCTTTTTAGCTGTTGTGCATAGAGAAAGCCTAGCACCATATTTAAAATTCTCTTCTTGCTTTGAAGCATCTACCAGAAAACCGGCATTACTATCTAACGCAAATTTATTTTTGTAAGCAGAGAAATTCTTCTTCCCTTTACCAAAACCGAGTTTAGTGTCAATACTACCTTTAAATGCTAGATTAAAGTCAGAAGCTGACGCAGAAGCTGCACAGCAAACTATACATGATGTTGCTAAAACTTTTTTTATAATTTGTTTCATTTTTATTACTTTTTGTTCTATGAATATAGAAATACCGCATATATACAATAATTGCAAAATAAAATGCCGCATCTATAAAAAATAACATGTAAATTTATTAACCTTGTTGCGAAAAAACAACCTACTCCTTGCAACTACGTACAAATCCAGAAAATAGTGGATGCGGACTACTGAGTTTTGACTGAAATTCTGGGTGGAATTGGCATCCTACAAACCATTTATGAGAGGGGATCTCTATAATCTCTATAAGATTCATATCCACAGAATGCCCAGATGCAACCATTTCACCTCCTTCCATTTTTTTAAACAGCTTACCATTCACCTCATATCTATGCCTATGCCTCTCCATAACAGAATCAGCATTATATATTTTTACCAAACTACCAGATAATAAGCATTTATGCTGCCCCAGCCGCATAGAGCCACCAACATCATCAGATAAAGAGCGCTTCTGAACATAACCATCAGAATCTTCCCACTGTGATGCAAGGCTTATAATAGGAAAACTGGAATCCAAATTAAATTCTGTGCTGTTAGCATCTTTATACATATAAACATTTCTTGCAAATTCAATTACTGCTACTTGCATCCCCATACATATGCCTAAAAATGGAATATTGTTTTCTCTAGCAAATTTTACTGCTAAAATTTTACCTTCAATGCCCCTATCGCCAAATCCACCTGGAACCAAAATACCATCAGCATCATTAATTCTATCATCCCACTTGTCTTCCAGCTTTTCTGAGTCAATATACAATATCTCTACTTTCAAACCGCTCTCAAGCCCAGCATGAAATAACGCTTCATTAACAGATTTATAAGCATCTGAGAGGCATGTGTACTTACCTATCATAGCTATTTTTATAACAGATGTAGTATTTTCATATTTATTATTCGCTATAGTGAATTTATTCAAATCACATGATTTAGGCGCTATATTCAACTTTTTTAATATATTATTACCTAAGCTCTGCCTTTCAAGCACTAATGGAATAGAATAAACAGAATCTATATTAGGAACTGATATTACATTTTCTTCTAAAACATTTGTAAAAAGAGCTATTTTTTTCTTCTCCTCTAAAGATAAATATCCATCACATCTGCATAAAAGAATATCCGGCTGCACCCCTAAAGCCCTTATATCCCTCACTGAATTTTGTGTTGGCTTAGTTTTCCTCTCCTGCCCACTTACTACACGCGGCACAAGAGTTAAATGAAAAAAAAGCACATCTGAATTATTTTCATAAGCAACTTGCCTTACAGCCTCTATAAATGGTAAAGATTCAATGTCTCCTACTGTGCCACCTATTTCCGTTAGAAGAAAGTCACAATCTTTAGATGCTTTATATATCCTATTTTTTATCTCATCTGTAACATGGGGTATAATCTGAAGAGTTTGCCCAAGATACTTACCCTTTCTCTCTTTTTTTAGAATAGACGAATATATCTGCCCTGTCGTAGCATTGCTAAACCTTGTGATATCAGCCTCTGTAAATCTTTCATAATGCCCAAGGTCTAAATCCGTCTCCGCGCCATCTTTTGTTACATACACTTCACCATGTTGAAATGGGCTAATAGTACCTGGGTCTATATTTAAATATGGATCTAATTTTAAAAACCCTATTTTTATGCCCATAGATTCCAGTAAAGCACCTATACTAGCTGATGTAATACCCTTACCTAAAGAGGAAGCTACGCCACCCGTTATAAATATATATTTCACTTATTCTCAATAATCATAATGGCTGATATTCTACCACTAAACTATCTGTATAAAAAGATTAGATGTGAATAAAATATTATCCCTATTCTACTGTTACAGATTTTGCAAGATTTCTTGGCCTATCTATGCTATTGCCTAGCTCTACTGTGAAAATATAAGCTATTAGCTGCATAGCAATTACATAGGCTATAGGGCTAGCCTCATAACTTAAATCAGAATCTATATCTAGTATATGAATATTGTTCTTCTCTGGTATCTTCTCCCTTACATTTGTAACAACAAGAACATTAGACTCCCTGGAAGATACCTCCTCTATTGTTGATATATCTTTATTTATATATTCAGAATCTGGAGCAAAAATAATAGTTAAAATATCTTTACTAACCAAAGCAAGAGGCCCATGCTTTATTTCACCAGAAGGAAGAGCCTCTGCATGTATATAAGCAAGCTCCTTAATTTTGAGCGCTGCCTCTAAAGATACTGGATATATTATACCCCTACCCAAAAGTAATATATTTTTTATATCTAGCAACCCAGAAACAAGGCTTTCTACCTTTGGAGGCATAGTAGCAAGCAGCTTTTCTGACTTTTTATATATATCCATAATGTCATAAAATTTACCCTCTATCTTATTCAGAGAATATGCTATCTTCATAAATATATAGCATTGGGCAGTGAAAGCTTTTGTACTAGCAACGCCAACCTCTTTACCTGCACCTATAGGGATGACAATATCTGCAAGCGATGCGATATTGCTATAGATATTATTCACTAAGGCTATTATCTTCCCCCCACTAAAATGATCTATAGCTTTAATGCAATCTGCTGTTTCACCAGATTGAGATATAACAACCATTATTTCATTTTTGTCAAAAACATGTCTTTTATATAAAAACTCAGATGCTATATATGCATCTGCTGTAATACCACAATATTTCTCAAATAAATAAGCAGCAAATAAGCCAGCATGGTAAGATGTACCACTTGCTACAAAGGTAACCCTACTAGCAGATTTAAATGGAGATACATCTATATCTGTATTGCTTAATATCTTTAATATTTCAGGCTGCTGATGAATCTCTTTTAACGTAAAACTAGGGTAGCCCATCAAGCCTTCATCTTTTATATTATCTAAACCAGAGATAAAGTCTCTTTTTACTTCTATACCACTTCTATCAAATAAAGTATTATAACTAGATGAATTGATATAAAAATCACCATCTTTCATAAGCAGAACTTTCTCTGCAATAGATGCCGCCGCAGCAAGATCTGAACATATAATAATATCTCCATTATCTTTAAAGCCTATCGCAAGAGGTGTTATGCCCTTTTTAATAGCTATAATATCACCATTTTCTAGCATTGCTACTATAGCAAAAGAACCATCTAACTTAGATATAAACGCTTCAGTTGCTGTTTTTATATCTTTATGCTCTTCAATTATTTTACTATATAACTTACTCGCTATTTCCGTATCTGTTTGCCCATAAAACTCTTCGCCTTCACTTATTAAGACCTTCTTAATTTCCTGATAGTTTTCTATAATGCCATTATGCACAATCGCTAACCTACCGGAAGCATGTGGATGTGCATTCTCTTCAGATTTAGCGCCATGAGTAGCCCATCTTGTATGCCCTATAGCGATCTTAGCTTTCAGATTGATGTCAATTTTCTTCTCCAGCTCTAGCACCGCTCCGGGTGATTTCACAACCCTAATCCCAAAATCCATAAGAGCACCAATACCTGACGAGTCATAACCCCTATACTCCAATTTTTTTAGCAAATTGATAACCTCTGGGATTACATTACTACTGCTGCTTTTAATAGCTATTATTCCACACATTTTTTCTTCACTGGTGATTTATTTTTAAAGTTTTTTTGCTGAACTCTTGTAGCAGACAATGTATAGTCTTCTACATTTTTATTAATTGTACTACCTGCTGCAACAAAAGCACAACTACCAATTTTGACCGGGGCAATTAATGATGAGTTAGACCCTAACATAGCGCCATCTTTCACTATTGTTTTATTTTTTAATATTCCATCATAATTACAAGTGATAACACCTGCACCAAAATTTACCTTTTTCCCGATTTCTGCATCCCCTATATAGCATAAATGTTTTGCTTTTGTACCCTGCCCTATAACAGATTTTTTTATCTCAACAAAATTCCCTATATCAACATCTTGCTTTAACTCACTCCCCTGCCTTATATGGGCAAAAGGCCCTATGGTAACATTAGACCCTATGTATGACTCTATAATATAACAAAAAGATAGTATATGGCTCCCACTCCCTATTTTCACCCCTTTACCAAAATTCACAAAAGCTTCTATGGTCACACCACTTTCTACCTTAGTATCATATGCAAAATAAACTGTATCTGGGTCCTGCATAATAACGCCATTATCTACAGCCTTATGCCTTAAAGCAATCTGCATATGCCTCCTGGCAATAGCAAGCTCCATATTACTAGATATAATCATAGCGTCAATATGCAACACGCCTTTTTTGCCATCACCAGTTTGCCCAACTTTACTGTCACCGCAGAATAATTCATATCCTTCCGCTAATGTTTTAGGGTCAGATTTGAAATATATATTATCTTTAATAGTAATATTATATTTATAACCAGAAATTAGATTACTTAAATATTGTGCTATGGTAATGCCGCAAATCTCCCATCTACCTTGCTCTGTGCTTATTAAATTATGCTCCATATATACTACTTATTATTTGCTCAAAACCCATAAATCTAGAAGCCTTTAGAAGCAACAAATCCTTATCTTCTAGAATATTATTGATATCTTTACTGCATTCTTCTGTGTTTTTATAATGCTTCAGTTTTAACTGCTCAGGTAAGTGATTATATAAATTTTCCATCATGCTGCCAACTGTAATTACTTTATCTAAATACCCATCTACCAAGCTAGCAATTTTTATATGCTCCTGCACGGCAATATCGCCCAACTCTCCCATATCACCTAAAATAGCTATCTTTCTCTTACCTTCATAATGCTGCATGTTATATATAGAAGCCTTGACAGCATCTGGTGATGCATTATAAGAGTCATCTATTAACCTATATGTTTTCTGCCCTATTTTTACCTCCATTACATTCCCCCTTCCTGAGGAAGATTTCATAGTTAAAAATGCATTCTTATTAATATCAATACCTAATATTTCAGATGCCATATACGCTACTGTTATATTATTTGCATGATGCATACCAATTAAAGAGGTCTCTATTTCTATATTACTACCAAAAACCTCCATAGATATAAAGGACTTATTATTTTCTACAGAGTATTTTACTACTTTTGCATCTATTCCTAAACTATATATGTTATGATTTCCTGCAATATTTTTTAATATATCATGGCATCTAGAATAAGAGTTTAGTATTACATCAGATTTTTCTTCCATACCAAGGAATATTTCAGCTTTTGCCTTCGCTATATCCTCTATAGAGCTAAAAAACTCTAAATGCACAGGTGATATATTAGTTATTATACTAAGGTTTGGCCTTACAAGCCTTGAAAGATGCTCAATCTGCCCCTTTCCCCTCATTCCCATCTCTATTATAGCAGAGATACATTCATCAGGCATAGAAGCAAGATTTATAGGCACCCCTAGCTCATTGTTAAAATTCTTTCTACTAGCAAATACTTTGCCTTTTAAAGAGGCGCCTAATATATCTTTCATAGATGTTTTGCCAATGCTGCCTGTAACCCCTATAAATTTTGCTTCTGAAATATCACGTTTATATTTTGCCATCTCATATAAAGCCTTGATACTGCCTGTATTACAATTAATATCACATCCATATTCCCCTATTGTGATGCCAGCTCCATTTTTCTTTGCCCCCTCTGTATAAGAATGACCTTTCCCAATTGCAAGAAAAATATCTCCTTCTTGCAGATCACGTGAATTGATCTCTACTTTATTTGCATATATATTCTCCACCAATTTTGCATCAATAGCTTTATTTAAGCTATTACTATCCCAAATAGCAAGTCTCTTTTTTATATGATCTATATCATTAAATAGTATTTTTTCCCCATTCTGTATAATATATTTTTCATGGCCCTTACCAGCTAAGAGCAATACGTCATCTTTATCTATAGTATTAATGGCATAATCTATTGCCTCCGCCCTTCCTGCGATTTCTATGCATTCTGCATTTTCTATATAGCTAATTATCTCTTTT
>JAUIKA010000028.1 GCA_030430995.1 Alphaproteobacteria bacterium | reverse complement strand
TGTATTTTTACAAGGAGTTCCTAAAGAAATTGATTTGCTAAAAATTGAACAAGAATTAAGAAAAATTGAAACTATTGATTCTTTGCATCATACCAGTTTTTTCCATAGGAACAGTTAACCACTAAAGGCGCTGCAAGCTGCGCTATATTTTTCAACTCTCTTGATCCTCTTCTGTTTCTTTAACTGCACCACCTAATTCTATTGGCATGTCTGTTTGAGCAGTAGAATCTACTTTTTCTTTCATTGGAGTGTGTCTTTGCTCCATGTATTTACACATTAAATTTAGTTCTATATAAGCATTGTTTACTCTGGTAGAGCTCATCGTACAGTTTACTACTTCAAGAGCAGATTCTACACTATCGTTTCTTTGTAAATGTAATAAGATGATTAGATCTTCAATTTCTGATACATAAATGATTTTGCGTACAAAATCTTTTCCTTCGTCAGTAAGTAGGGGGCTATGTTGAAATTCTTCAGATGATGTTATATCTCTTGCTTTAGCAAAATTTTGTTTTGCTGCATCCTTTTCTCCTGACCTTATTTTTAAATGCCCTATATTAAGATAGCATAATGTATGGTATATAGGGGCTGTTTTTAACTCTTCCTCAAATGCTGCTATAGCATTTGGCACGCCTACTCTGGATAGCAAAGAACTTCCAATAGCAAAATATGTACCTGGTATATTAGGGTCTAATTTTAAAGCTTCTTTAAATTTATCTATATCTGCAAATGAGCCTGAGCGTTGCAGTTGTAAACATTGCATGAAATGAGCTTTAGCGTCTCCTTGTTTTAGATGTTGCGCTTCTTCTAAATTTTTATGCAGTAATGGCATATATAAATATTAATTAAACCTATAGTTAAATAACATGATATAATCTATAGAAAATCAATATATCAAGGATTTATTATCAGGGTATAAAGACTTAATTATTAACTAGAGAGATTTTTTGCAGTTGCATTGTAATAACCTAGCAGGGCAATATTATTAACATTAGGTAGCAGGCCACTATATGGCGCTTTTAATACATCTGATTATTTATATCTTACCATACATTATGTAGAAGAATATGAAAAAATTCCAATTTGTACTGTCTATGTATATGCCAGAATTATTGAGTCCGATATTATATAATCTCACAAAATATTTATGTTCTCAGATAATATCCTCTCAAATACTACTGTTTCTTCGCATCATACCAATTTTTTCCATAGGAATAGTCAACAACTAATGGCACTGTAAGCTGTGCTATATTTTCCATTATATTTTTCACTTGTATTGCAACTGCATCAATTGCTTCTTCTTTTACCTCTAGCACAACTTCATCATGTATTTGTAATATTATTTTAGCATTGTCTTTATTGAGCTCTTTATATATTTTATTCATAGCCATTTTCATGATATCTGCATTTGTACCTTGAATTGGTGCATTAATAGCGGCCCTGATAGCTCCATATTCAATATAGCAGCGCCTATCATACAATGTTTGTACATATCCATTGGTTTTTACAAATTCCTCTATTTTTTCCATATATTCTTTTATTTCAGGATATTGGTTAAAATATTGCTTTATATATAGATTTGCTTCGTGATTAGTAATTTTTAAATGTTTAGAAAGCCCAAATGCACTCATGCCATATATGATTCCAAAATTTATAGCTTTAGCATATCTCCTCTTTTCAGGTGTTACTTCTTCTTCTGACATGCCAAATATCTGAGAGGCTGTTTTTCTATGAATATCTTTTCTTTCTATAAAAGCCTCTTTAAGATTTTTTACATTGGCTATATGGCTTAGTATTCTGAGTTCTATTTGGGAATAGTCAAATGAAGCAAGTACATAACCTTCTTTAGAGCAGAAAGCTTGCCTTATTTTTATTCCCTCTTTGGTTCTGATGGGTATGTTCTGTAAATTAGGGTTATGCGAACTCAGCCTGCCTGTGGATGTAGAAACCTGGCTGAATGTTGTATGTATTCTACTATTTTTATCTATTACTTTTATAAGGCTGTCTGTATATGTGGAGACTAACTTACTGAGCCCTCTGTATTCAAGAAGCTTTTCTGCTACCGGTAGCCCCCTCATTTGCAGGGTTTCCAATACTTCAGCATCTGTTTTATAATGCCCTGTTTTCTTTGATGTTTTGCCGCCTGCAATGCCAAGAGAGACAAATAAAGCCTCTCCTAACTGTTTAGGTGAGCCTATGTTAAATTCATATCCTATTTCTTGGAATATTGATTTTTCTATAATCTTGAGTTTTTCTTGGTATTGGGCTTTGAGTCCTAATAATACAGTTTTGTCTACTATAACCCCTTGCTTTTCAATGCTATGCAGAAGATAGGCAAATTTTAAATCTATCTCATAATATATTCCCATAGATTTCTTTTGGAATAATTCTTGCTTAAGATATTCGTAACATCTGAATATTACATTCACTACGCAGCCTATATCACTATTTAATGGTTTATGTAATATTTTCTGAGCAATGCTAAGGAAGGAAACGTTATGGTTCATGCCGGCATTAGATGCATAATGCATTAGCATTATATCTTCTATAGAGCTCATATCTATATTTACTATATTTAAAATATGTAGAAGCCCTTTTAAATCATATGTGATTTTGATTATTTCAGGGTTTTTAATTGCTTCCAATAAGTCTTGCCTCCACCATGTGGATTCCACATCTTCTATGCAATGCCCCTTTTCATCATTATATGCAATTTCTATTGCTGATAGCTTATTCGCTTTTTGCCAAAATAATAAACCTAGATATCCTGAATCATAAGCTTTGCTGATTATTGCTTTCAATTGATCAGTAGATTCTATAATATTTACAGTTTTTTGCTGCGTTGTTGAATATCCAAAAATTTTCTCTATTCTTGTTTTAAGGGAATAAAAGCCATGATATTGAATGAATGACATAATCTTCTCTGGCGAGGGTGGTTGCCATATGCTGCTGTCTGCATCATCTATCTCTAAATTTTCTTTCAAGCCTGCAAGAGCGTATGAAATCAGAGCATTATCCTTATTTGCAGATATTAATTTTGCTGTTTTAGGTTTTAATTTCTTTTCCGCTAGTTCTATTGCTTCTTTTAAATTTGCTGTTAGCTTTAATATTTCTATCGCGCCTTTTTCCCCTATTCCTTTTATTCCTGGTATATTGTCAGCTCTGTCACCTACTATCGCTAGATAATCTCTTATTTGCTCAGGTAGAACTCCGAATTTTTCTATTACTTCTTCCCTTTGGTAGAATTTATCTTTTACTGGGTCATATAAAGTTGTAGAGTCAGAAACAAGTTGCATTAGGTCTTTATCCGGAGAGATAACAAGAACAGACTTCCCATCTTTTTTATATTTTAAAGTAATACTAGCTATTAAGTCATCTGCTTCATATCCTTTCATTTCAAAGCTTTTAATATTTAATGCATCAACAACATCTCTTGCAAGTGGAAGTTGTAGCTTTAATGCATCATCTACATCTGGCCTATGTGCTTTATACTCAGGGTATATTTCATGGCGAAAATTTTTCCCTCCTGAGTCAAATGCTACAGCTAGCTCAGATGGGGAGAAATTACTTATAATCTTTACAAGCATATTGGTGAAGCCATAAACTCCGCCTATTGGAACTCCGAACGGATTGGTAAGCTTACTATGGATATAATATGCTCTGAAAACAAAGTTATATCCATCTATTAATATTAAATCATATTTTTTCATATAAGTTTTTTACCTTTATTATATAATTTATACGCTTAATTCTTGTTTTTATAAAGTCTTTATGCTAAATTTCTTATGTATGCCTGGGTGGCGGAATGGTAGACGCAACAGACTTAAAATCTGTCGAGCTTTGTGCTCATGCCGGTTCAAGTCCGGCCCTAGGTACCAAATACAACTTTTATAACCTATATAATGTATAATTTATTGCTCTGTGTATATCAGATATTTATTATACTATTTGTTCCATTCTATTGTTTAGCAGTTTTTTTTATATATACTTGCAAAGATAAAAACTATCTTGCTAATAGATTTGCTTTTTCAGACCAGAAAAGAGAGGGTAATAAAAAACTGATATGGATACATAGCCCAGGATATGGGGAAAGTATTATCGCATCTACTATAATAAAGAAATTTATAAAAGCTTCAGACAATATTCAAATTTTAGCAACAACATTAGATCAATGTTATAGTGATGCAATTTATCAGGATGTGAGAGTGATTCATCAATATATTCCTTTTGATTTTTATTTTTTTGTAAATAGATTTTTAAACCATTGGAAACCGGATCTATTTATTTTGGTAGAATCTGATATATGGCCTTTAACAGCAGCATTAGTATATAAAAAGGTTCCAACATTATATTTAAACGCAAGAATATCTGACAATAGCTTTAAAAAATGGATAATGTTTAAGGGTATAGCAAATAATGTCTTTTCTAAATTTGATATGATAGTGGCGCAGAGCTATCAAGATAAAGAAAAATTCGTAAAATTAGGATATAAAGGAGAGATTCAATATATTGAAAATATTAAGATATTGAATGAAAGCCTTCAGAAAGAAACATACAAGAAAAATCCTGACTACATATTTTCTGTTAGTACTCATAAAGAAGATGAGGATGTTATAATACCTGCATTTAAATCTTTAAAAGCTCATTACCCTAAGCTAAGGCTTATTATAGCGCCAAGAATAATAGATAAATTAGATAATATAGTTAGTCTGGCTAACGACAATGGCCTCACTTATTCAAAAATATCAGAAAATCCAGAAGCTATAGATACAGATATATATATTGTAAATAAAATGGGTTTGTCTAGTAGGTATATGAAAATTAGTAATATAACTTTTGTTGGTGGTAGCTTTGCCCATGGAGGGCATAACCCTTTAGAGCCAATATATTATAGTTCTGTTGTTATTTTTGGCACTGATATGCGCAATTGTAATAGTATTGCATCTGATCTATTATTTTGTGATGCTGCAATTCAAATTAGAGATAGATATGATTTAGAAAGTCAAATTTTATCTATTTTAGATAAAGAAAAAAATTCTGAGGAATATGTTTCTGCTGCAAAAAAATACATATTAGATAGGCAGAATTTAGTATTAAAGGAGTATATGAAGCATTTACAAAAATATCTAGAGAATTTATATTAATTTTTTTATAGGTCTAATTCTTAATAGTTTATTGAATATATACGCGGATATAGCTATACTATAAGAAGTATTCCTAATTTATTGTTTATGCAAACATACAACGGTTTTTGTTATATTCTGCAAAGATTAGATATTGCAGAAGTCAATATGCATAATACATTAAAGCAATATAAGGAGGAAGTACTAGAGGGGTATTTAAATATTTCTAGATTTAAAAAGAATAAACAAGGTTTAATATGTCTTGCAAAGCAATATAATAACATTGTAGTAAATTTATATAAGTTTATATTAGATAGAAATAGTATACTAACTTTTGAGGAGCAGATAAGCTTGCTTAGGAAGGTATCTTATGTGTATCAGGATATTGCTTATTTGGAGAAAGATAATGATATTATAAATAAAATTTTAGACCATATACCGGATCTAAAAAATATGTTTTATGTAAGTACTAAAAAAGCAATAGTTGATTTTATAAGGAAGTTTTTAAGTCCCCTAAATGAAAAATCTGATATCCACTATAGTGCGATAGATTTACTAGAAAGCCTTAGCGTATTTGCTATACTAAGAGTAAATACCAATTTTGCTGCCCGAATAGAGTCTATGCTAGCGAGCCATATCAAAGAAAGCTTGTCTATAGAGCAGATATCAGATTTCGTAGAGATATATTTCTCTTATATAGGTTATTTCAACCCCCATAAAGCTGATATATTAAAAAATATTATATATCAATTTACATTTGACAAAGATGGCTCTGGCCAAAGTATGCAAGATAAAAATAGGTCAATATAAAATCTATATTTATATCCTAAAAATTTATCTATATTTTTTTGTACATTTTCTAAATATTCATATATAATACTGATAAATTTGGGTGTTTAATGCAAGGGATTTTAGACAAGACTTTTGGTAAATTTGTTTCTTTATCTTACATGGAGAAGCAAAATCTTTTTCTATGTGGACCATTATTTGGTTTTATAATAGCAGCATATACTGTAGTGCTAGAATTAAAATACACCATATTTTTCAGATATATAGGTGGTGATTATTTCCCTATAGCAAAGTTCATATCATTTATATGTTTACTGCCACTAATATTTTTAGATGGTTATATCGTAAATAAGCTCAAAAGGCATCAGATATTTTCTATTTATAATTTCACATTTGGCGTTATAGCTATTTTATTCTCATTTGCTATTTTATTTTATTCTACTGATAATAAGTGCATAGCATGGGGATATTTTTTTTATGCAGAAGCATTTAACCCTGTAGTGCTGGGTGTTTTTTGGTCTTTTACAAATTCTATACATAAAGCTGATGCAGCAGAAAAAACATATGGATTGATAGTTATGTTTTCTAAAATATGGGCTGTGGTTATTACTTTAATGTCATATTTCTTATTGAAGTATCTCCCTTTAGATCATAACTGGAAAATATCTATAGTAATAGTAATTGTAGGATGTGGTCTCATTGCAAATAGTATAATAGTTTATTCAAAAAGGGCTAGATTTAAGCAAGAAAATATAGAGCAAGAGGAAATAGCGCCAAAAAAAAATAAAACAAGTATATATGAGGGGATAACGCTAATTATAAAGAACAGCTATGTTCTTAAATTATTTTTACTTGTAGTATTCGCAGATTTTTTCTTAGAAATTTTGAATTACCAAAGAGTTCTAATTACATCTAATGGTAATGTAAATAAACATGTACAGTTTCTTTATATGGATTTATTGCTGCAGCAAAGTAAAACCCAGATGATAGGGTTTTTTGCTTCATTCCTTATTACCAATTCTTTACTCAGAAGCATAGGGATAAGATATTGTATTATATTCACACCGCTTATATCAGTAGCGGTAATATTTCTTTATGTTATGACTTCTTCTGATATATTGATTATATATTTATTCATAGTAGCTAAAGCTATAAATGTTTCAGTTAACATTCCGGTTAGGGAGGGGCTATATACTGTAACAGATGATGATATAAGATTTAAAGCAAAATTTGCTATAGAGACATTTGGTTTAAAATTTGCTCGTCTTGGTGGGCAGGGGGTGAATATGTTTACAAATTTGCTTTCTAGTAATATTGGCGCAGGGGTAGCATCTGTATTTTTAAAATCATCATTAATGGTTATTTCTCTGCTTTGGTTCTTTACTTCTAACAAATCTGGTAAGACTTTTAAATCATTATCTAAAAATAAAGAGTAAAAAATAAATATTTTTGTTTATAGCAATAGATATATTTGTTATAATGTTTTTCATACGGGGATGTAGCTCAGTTGGTAGAGCGTCTGCCTTGCACGTAGAAGGTCGTGGGTTCGACCCCCATCGTCTCCACCATTGAATTAAATGGATTTTCTGGTTTAAATTATATGATGTTACTATGAGTTTATTTTAGTAGCATTTCTACTGGTTTCGCTATATCTTTTCAACAAGGCAAATTTACCTTGAGGCTCTTGGGTGCTAAGATAAAAGCATGCCCTTTATACGCAACTGGGGTTATATATAGAGCTGTGGATAAATTTGGCAATGTCTTGTTATTTAATTTCTCATATTTCTCTTCTATAGCTTTATAACGCTCTTCCCATAAATTTGCCTTTGTTATTAGATGGCTTGCATCTACAAATGTGAGGACCTCACTCATATATCCGGACTATTGCAATTGATCTCTGAGCTGCGCGAATATTTTTCTAATTCCCTATCAGAGATATTTTCCATATATTGCACTAGCAGACATTTGAACAATCTTTCTACTCTATATCCATAATCTCCCTTTTGCTACAAGGATATCTAAACTTACAGCGGTTATTTGATGTGGGTTGATACCTTATAACTTTTTCTTTCCTTTATAGCCTAACTAACATAAATTTTCAACAGTCCTATGTAGAAATGTTTGACTCCTGAACAAATAACATGCTTTTTAAATTAGCTTAACTGTACCATTCCTATATATTTAAACCAAAAAACTTTTTTATTTTGCATTTCTCCACTTCAGATAAACCATTTTTAAACTGATATATATTCTGTTCATTATGACTTTTTGGTTTAAATATATGTGCTTTACAATCTGAGATTATAGTTAAATTAACATTAGGGTCTAATGGAATGTTGTAAGAATCTATTTGCATTAAATTTTTCATGCCAGCTGAGTATGCATTAGAATTTATATTTATATTTTTTATAACTTTTTCTTTTAATTAGTAATCACTAAGCCATAGGTCATAACTGCCTAATTTAACCTGCTTTAACGGCAATATATCAGCAAGATCTTTTAGGTTAATTATTTTTCCATCATCTATAAATTCTAACAACTCTTTCTCTATACCATTCTTAAGATATTTCTTTACTATATTTTTAAATAAATTTACAGAAAAATTTTCTTTAGTTTGGATTAAATCTTGCATTACAGAATCTAGCGAATATAAATTATTACTGTTTTTTTTAATTAAATTATCTAAATATATAGCAAAAACAAAACATCGTGGATAAGGTAATTCTTGAGCATGAGGGCTTTTCATATAATCCTTTTCTATCTTTTTAGCTGAAAAACTAATCACAGGTGATGAATAATACTTTTTTAACATCTCATTAAATTCAGAAACAAATTCATTAAATGAAATTATTCCATATCTAAAGCATAATAATCTTGCATAATAATCTGTAAAACCTTCTTGAAACCAATAATCACTAACTCCGTTTTCTCCATCAGCTACAATCCAATTATGTAGATGTTCATGTGTAAATAGTATTTTATATTCATAAGGCTTTAATCCTATTGGCATAAAGCCAACAAAAGAATTATGAAGCCTTATGCCTGCTATAAATTTTCGATTTTTAGACTCTAAAAGACTTATAAAATAATATGGGCAGTTATAATCTGCAAAAAACATTCTTTGAACTTTAATAATATCTTTAAGCCAATTAATAATTAATTTATCATGCATGTCAAATTTGCCATAAAGAGAAACAATTAAATTTGAATTTAAACCACAACAAGGAAGTTTATAAACTCTAAATTTACCAGCAATATAAATAGAGTTAAGCACCGTAATCGGTAATTCTAAAATTTCTATTTTCTTTTGTGTTCCAAGAGAAGATGCAAATTGCCATTTATTTGGCAAATTATTCCACATAATACTAATTTTTAATTTTTGCTTAGAATCATCAAGCCTATAAGGTAAGGAAAACAAACTAAACCGAGTTGTATATAGTATTATTATCAATATTAATGCTATACACATTCTGCTCATTACAATCTTTTTGATCTATTAAATAACTATATTTTATACTTTTAGTTTGATGTGGAATTTTTATAACAAATTTATTATCTTTGTTCACAAAAAAGTCAAGATTTTTATTTATAAGTTGTAAGTTTTTTATTTTGATAAAATCATTCTCTAATCCATAGTTTCTAGGTAAATCTATCAGAACTTCATTTTCAAATATTCCTATTATTTCAGTTTCAACAATAATTTTAATAAGATCTTTTTCTTTATGATAATTTACTACATAATTGATGCTAGAATAAAAATTTGCAAAAGCTAAACTATTACAGGTTAAGATAATGAATAATAATATTTTACTGTACATAGCTAGTTAGAGCTGAATTTTTTAATGATTAATTCCGATAATCTTTTTCTGTGAAGAATGTAAGCTAAGTTTTCGCTTTCTTCTAAATTACCATATTCAGCATATGAGTTAGAAAAAAAGCACTCCCGCAAAGAGGATAATACTTACATTGTGTTTTACATAATATATTTCTTTTATTATAAATATTCCTTAATTTAATATAATTTGGATTTTTTTCTATATCAGATAACTTGTTGATATTTAGAATATTTCCTATTATAAAGTTATTATATTCGTCACTTTTTGTGTCAGCAAATTCTGGTGAATATGTTGTAATATTTCCATTAATATCAATTACTAAAATTCCCCAGTCTCTACTTTCAATCGGGTTTGCGGTATAATTTGGACTTTTCTTTCTAAGATAAATTTGTTGCACTAAATCAGAAATCTCTCTTATTTTTAACTTATTTTGAGATAGAAAAGAGAAACCTTCTTCTATAAAGTTATCATATTTTTTGGAATTAAAATTTTGCCTTACTCCTAAAGAGGATGATGTATTATAATTTTCTATTGATTCAAAGTTAAAACCAACATCTCTTATATCATTTTCTATATAAAAATTCATTCATTCTCTTGGATGTTCTAAATGTAATGCAGTGATAACACTTAGTACTCCTATATTTAGGCCATGTTGCTTTAGTTTTATAAACCCATCCAGAGATTTACTAAAGCTTCCTATATTATTCCAATTTTTTCTATTAGCATTATGTAAAAACTCAGGACCATCTATACTAACCCCCACTCTAAAATGATTTTTTTAAAAAATTCTGCCCAATAATCATTTATCATAATACCATTAGTTTGTATAACATGATTAATAACATCTTCATAGAATTTCTGACCAACCGACAGAGGTTCACCAGCATGATATACAAATTCTAATAATCCATACCGCTTTTCAGTTAGTATTTTTTTTATACTCTCCTCTAAAACCTCCATAGACATACGAGCAGTGTTTCTTCTGTCAGGCAAATAGCAATAACTACAATTTAGATTACAAAAAGAAGTTGGTTGTAAAATAACCAACTTTAAGTTACTTAAGGACATTCAGATAGCTTTTTCCCAAGTAACTTTTAAACTCCAATCATCAAAAATCATAGATTCCGGATCAAAGTCATCAATATTTTCGTTTGAACAGTTATTTTTTCAATAAAAGATTTTAATGCATTATTATTAATTGAATTTAATTCAAGATCCAGCATTCCTTCTTCTGTGACGCATATATCATCTGCACTCATATTTTACTTGTATTTAATAAAAACTAAAAATAGTTTCTTAGCC
>JAUIKA010000027.1 GCA_030430995.1 Alphaproteobacteria bacterium | reverse complement strand
TAGTGATTATCTAAATAGACTTTGGAAAAAGAAATACTCCCAGCAGCGCTCTTTTTCAAATGAGCTATATATTACCATTATATACAGGCCAGATAAAGAAGGGGTTGCATTTTTAGAGTATTTATACAAGAAGTTATTACAAAGCTCAGGAAAAGGGTCTTTCAAGATTCAAATGCAAGAGATGTATGATAGCTTAGATGAGATTACCAATAGGGTTCTTTCAACATTCAGTGATTATGGTCCATATGTGCTTCAGGCTAGCCAGAAAACACATAGATGTGAAATTTTAAGCTTCTTATTTTCTATGATAAATTGTGTGGAATCACAAGAAGTTTTGGTGCCAAAAAGCCGTAGAATAGATGAGTATTTGCCGGTGTATAGGATGTTCTTTGGTGATAAATCAATAGAGGCAAGGGGAGCCCTGAAGACAAAATATGCTAGTATTATTAGCATACAGGAGTACCCTGCCCATACTTATGCGGGTATATTAGATAGGTTATTACAACTGCCTTTTGAGTTTATTATTTCACAGAGTTTTATAGCGCAAAATAGGACTATTGCAATTAATAAGATACAATTGCAGCAAAATAGAATGATACAAGCTGAAGATAAGGCTAGGTCTCAGATATATGAAATATCAGAAGCTTTGGACCTTGCTACCTCAGGATCTATTGGTTTTGGCGAGCATCATTTTACTATATTATGTATATCTGATGATATAAAGAGCTTAGAAAATATTGTTTCAGATACGATTGTAGAGATTAGTAATATCGGCGCAAAAGCTGTTAGGGAAAGAGCAAATCAAGAAGGTGCATTTTGGGGGCAATTGCCTGGTAATAGCCATTATATAGTAAGAAAATGTATTATAAATAGCTTGAATCTTTCTGCTTTTGCTAGTATGCATAACTACCCTGTAGGTAAAATTTACAATAATCATTGGGGGGAATATGTAACTGTATTAGAAACAACTTCCGGCACTCCGTATTATTTTAACTTTCATGTGCGTGATGTTGGACATACTTTAGTGATAGGGCCCACTGGTGCTGGTAAAACCGTGCTGATGAATTTTTTATGCGCACAAGTACAAAAATTTAGCCCTAAAATGTTTTTCTTTGATAAAGACAATGGAGGTGAGATATTTATAAGAGCGCTGGGTGGAAAATATACCACTATTGACCCTGGGCAAATATGTAATTTTAATCCACTGCAATTGCCAGATTTGCCAGAAAATAGAACATTCCTTTTAGATTGGCTTAAGTTACTTGTAACTGTAAATGATGAGCCACTAGATGCTACAGATATTAAGACTCTTAATCTCATGATAGAAGGGAATTATAGATTAGACCATAAAGATAGAAAGCTGAGCAATGTTGTATCCTTTCTTGGTATAGATGGTCCAGGGACTCTTGCTAGCAGAATAGCAATATGGCATGGTAAAGGCGCTAAGGCAAAGATATTTGATAATGATTCAGATGATATAGATTTGCTATCAGGTAAAATTTATGGGTTTGAGATGGCGCAGTTACTTAAAGATAGTATTAGTTTGGGGCCTGTGCTTACCTATATTTTTCACAGGATTAATGCGGCGTTAGATGGAAGCCCAGCCATGATAGTGTTAGATGAAGCATGGGCATTGATAGATAATGCAATATTTGCACCTCGGATAAAGGATTGGCTAAAGGTACTTAGAAAGATGAATGCATTTGTGATTTTTGCTACACAAAGTGTTGAGGATGCAGCAAAAAGCAGCATTAGTGATACTTTAATTCAGCAAACTGCGACTCAGATATTCTTACCGAATTTAAAAGCAACTGATGTGTATAAAACATCATTTATGCTTTCTAGCAGAGAATATGATATTATTAAGCATACAGACCCTTCAACAAGATATTTTCTTGTAAAGCAAAACATGGATGCTGTAGTAGCAAGGGTAGATTTAAGAGGCATGGGAGACATAATTAATGTTTTATCTGGTAATACAGCATCCATAGAATATACGCATGACTTAATACGTACTAAAGGCGAAGAGCCACAAAACTGGCTGCCAGAATTTTATGAAGGGGTTAAGAAAATAAAATGAGTTGTATTTCTTTGCGTATAATAATTATTATATTTTTTTATATAAGCCCCATTTATGCAAAGAGTGCTAGTTGGTCTTCTGAGATCAAGGCAGCTGTAAGTATGGTTAAAAATATGAGCTGTGAGACAGAGGATATAGGGCATATTATAAGTTCAGAATATTCAAATACATGTATTCCAGAGGCTATGCTTTCTGCATTTATAGGGGGTCTAAAAACTTTAGGCCTGAATGTGAGTATGATGGGGGTTACTAAAATGCATGGAAATACCATACTAAAAAATAACTGTAAATTCAATGAAAGGGCGGTGTGGATTCCTGGCAAGCAGCAACCGAAAATTGACTTCGCTATATGTAATGATGCTAAGTTAGAGGCTAGCCGTCAAAGTAAGTTATTAAATCTGAATACATATATGGGCCTTGCGAAAGAAGTTATAGCTGGCAAGGGGTATATTAAGGCAATAGCAGATGCGTGGAATGTTAAGGATAAAGATGCATATGAGCAGTATTCACTAAAACCAGGGCAGACATTAAATACAGGGCTATTTTCAAAGGTTACAGCAAAAGTATCTCAAGACACTATTTGTATTAACGCATCTTCTAAAGTTCCCCTTCTGGGAGAGGCCCCTATTGGTTGTAAATATATATTAGATCCTTATGGTTATAAATACGCAAATAGTTTTTGGGGTGGCAAAAATGGTTCTCAGGACGGTGGGTGCATTTTCGGTAGTTGTTATAGTGATGTATATAATGCTTCGAAGACATTAGTAACAATTACCGGCCCTATTGTGCAATGTGTTAATATTGCAATAGATAGATTAATAGGGAGTGGGAATGATGGCCCAATTCAAAAGTTCCAAAAATCTATGCAGAAAATCATTATGCTCTTCATAACCATATATATTTGTATTATGGGTTATAGAATTGCTCTACAAGGTAAGGTTCCTACTAAGAAAGAACTGATGATAGATATTACAAAGATTATATTAGTAATATATTTTGCTATTGGTATTAATTCTGGTGGCGGTGAATATAAAAACGGTCTTTTGGATATATTATTTCCTATATTGCATAATGGCTCTGAGCAGATGGCATCATGGGTTTTAAACTCTTCTGATGTAACTTCCAATGGCTTATGCGTATTCCCACCTTCAGATTATCCAAAGGCTAAATTTGCTAATATGTCTTTATGGGATTCTTTAGATTGTAGAGTTGCTTATTATCTAGGGATAAATAGCTTATCAGAAGCTATAGGTTATTTATCTGAAATTAATTTCAGCAATGTATTTACAGAGCTTAAAGGTGCTCTTGATGTGTCAATTCCATTATATATATGGATGATAATTCCTACTGTAATGACAGGGCAATTTTTATTCATGCAAATAGGCATTGCATATCCTATATTAATTATGGTGATAACTGCATTTGTAGTGCAGTATTTTATTACCGCGTTCATTATATTAGCTGTTCTGATTACTATTGGTCCTATTATTATTCCTATGGCTTTGTTTAATCAGACTAAGTCTTATTTTGACTCATGGTTAAGAATAACATTTGCATTTATGTTCCAACCCATGATAGTTGTTATATTTGTGTGCTTGATGTTTAAGATATATGACAATATGTATTATGCTTCATGTAAATATGAGCCTCAGAATTTTTTCAGTACGGGTAAGAAATACTTCACTCTTACAGCAGATTCTAAGAAAAATTCTAAATGTATGAATAGCATAGGCATGTGGATAAACCCAAGCCTTGCTAAGATAGGCAAGACTGCATGGAGCCTTACCCCTGCTGTACAGGCTGAAGAGATGAATAAAGTTATAAAGGATTCTGCAGATAAGCATATAGTAAAAAAGGAAGGGATTTTTTGTAAAATCTATGAGATAGGAAAGGGCATAGCGGATTTTATGTGGAGATTGCTCTTAGGGCTTGTAGTGTTATATTTGCTATATAATATATCTAGCCAAATAGCTAGTTTTGCTTCAGATCTTTCTTTAGGGCTTAATTTACAAAATATGCTTATGGACCCTAAGGCTGCTTATGGAAGTGTTATGAGCGCTATTTCTGCTGCTGGCGGAGCTGCTGCTGGTGGCGGGAAAGCGGCTGTGGATTCATCAGCTACGCCACAAGGCAAAGGTGGTGCATCTGATTTGATGGGTAAAGGCGGAAATGCGAAAGATATGATTAGCTCTACAGGTAAAAACCAAGGTAGTGAGGATTTGGTCGGAAAAGGCAATGGTGAGAAGAAAGATAGTGGTGATAAAAAAGGCGGAGCGCAAGATTTTATAAGCAAAAATGAGTCTCCAACAAAAAATACAACTGCTAAAAAAGAAGATATATTGAAAGGGCTAGCTAAGGATGTTATTACAACAGAAGAGAAGAAAAAAGATAAGGAGGGTGATGATGAGCAATAAATTTATAAAAATCATAATGATAGCGATCCTTCCTTATATATTTTGCTTTGCAAATAATTATGGTGATTCTTGTCCTAATGTTCCGCTTAAGATGGATTCCCAGCGCAGCTATATGTTAAAGAAGACGCTATATGGGAATATAGTTAAAAATATCAAAGTAGATGAGGATTCTTGCCAGGATGGAGAGAAAAATATCACAATTTATGTTAATACACCTGCTGGTGATATAAAAAAAACTCTATATCCAGGGAATAAATATTTTGTAGGAAATATAGCAAATGAACAAGGAATATTAAATCAGCCATTAATAGAGAGCTTAATTATAGATGTATATGATTTTAAAGGTGTTATATGTATGGTTGCAGAAACAGCAAAGGGAAAACAAGGGTTGTTCTGTAAGGATTACAATATCCTATCAGAAACGAAAGATAAAGGTGGAGTAGACTGGAATAAGAAGATTAAGTTGCCGGAGTCATGCTATAGCAAGACGGTGTATAGTAAAAATGTAATTTCTATTACAGGCAGGATGGTAGAATGCATTAAAACATCAGTCCATAATTCATTATTTGGAGATGATATTAATGCTATTATGACTAGTTTTTCTAAAGTGCAAACAGCGCTGAAGAAAGCAGTTTTAGCTGCAATAACCCTATATATAATACTTTTTGGCATAAAAATGCTAGGTGATAAAGATGTAGTGTTAGATTTTAAGCAAATTACATATATGTTTCTTAAAGCGACAGTTGTATTATATTTTGCTGTAGGCATAAGCCCTACCCTTTTCACTTTAGGGATGCCTATACAAAGTGGAATAACGCAATATGTTTTGCCATTTCTTAGCTCTATGATGTGGGAGCTAGCTAATATGGTGTATTCATCCATATCCACTGCGGATTACGGCCAAGGGCTTTGTTATTTTAACCCTGCAGATTATAAAGAAGGATATGGTTATTACGCTCTTTGGGATGCTATTGATTGTAGATTTGCTTATTATTTCCAAGCTATAGGCGCGAATTTATATAATGCTGCTTCAGATTTTGCTAGCCCTTTTGGTATTATGCCTATAGTGAAGGGTTTATTGGCTGGTGGGTATATTATAGAATGCTTAGCGCTTCTTATGTTTATTATCATATTTATATCCATAATGCTATCATTTGTATCTATATTTATTATATGCTTAATTAGTCTTTATGCTCTTGCATATTTATCTCCTATATTTATACCCATGGTGCTATTTGAAAAAACAAAAGGGTATTTTGATGGATGGTTTAAGGCCATATTTTCATGTGCTTTACAGCCTATGATAGTTATTGCATTTTCAGCAATATTAATAATATTAATGGATAGCGTTGTTTATGATGGGTGTAAGTTCACAAAAGAGATTGAGAATAAGAGTGATATAGAGCAAGTATATAAGTTTAAAGTAGCTAACAAGGATGATGTAAGATGTAGAAATAGCATAGGGGTTATATTAAATAAATTTTCAGATAAGAATTATTGGCAAACCCATGAGGGGTTCTTCTTTAGCTATAAATACCTCAATATATCAAATTTTTCAGGGTTTATGCATAATATATTTTATTTGCTTGTATTTATGGTGATCTTCTATTTTATCTCCGGTAAGGTAACTACATTTGCAAGTAGTCTAACCGCTGGCATAAGAACTGGGTCTATAGCTATTGAGCCTATGGCTTTTGCAGGCTATGTTGGCTCTGCTATCAAAGATAAACTCTTTGGTAAGAAAGAGGCAGATGGAGGGGGTGATAAGAAACCAGCAGAAGATTTAAAAAGCAATGGGAAGCAAGGTATGGACAGAGGGGGAGCAAAAGACTTTGTAAGTAAAAAGGGTTCAACTAGTAATATAAAGAAGTGATATGTCAAAAGAATCGATTCAGGATGATTTATTAAAGAAGATTTTTATTATTCTAGGCATATTAGTTATCTCCGTTGTTATATTTGCTATATGCGCCATAGTTGGTGTATTTACGTCTATGCATGATGGATGCCTGATGAATAAGGCAGATTCTAAATATATAAATCTTAGTAAGATAATTAGCATGCCTGCAGAAAATGATGGCTGGATTAATACGGATATTACAGTGTACCCTAATATAGATGTAAATTTAGCAGTTACAGGTAAGATATCTCTTGGATATGCTATTTATAATAATAAATTTAATATTCACGGGGCGCCTGCTGCTGTGCCAAATGGAGTTGTGGATGGTAACCGCCCAACAGCTTTACGTAACAATATTACATTAGATGCTGAGAAAAATGGAAGTAACTGGATTGATATAATGCAGCTATATGAAGGGGCTGAGTTCCCTAAAATTTCATGGCTTGCAGGTAAATTTTCTAATTTAGTAGGAGATGTTAATACCGAATGTAAATTATCTAGTAAAAAAGAATGGGAGTGCAAATTTATGCATAATCCATCATATTGGCAAAAAATAGCATGGGGAACGCAGGCAGCATTTGATAGGAATAAAAAACAGGAAGGATATACTTGTGGTATGCCGCCCTTTACTTATGGCTATTATGTTCATGGGACAGAATTCTATTGGAGTAAGAAATATCAAAACTATGCAAATTTAGGCAATTTTTCTTATAGCCTTAATCCTACTAATTTAAGAAATTTTTTAAAACACAAAGGTCATCCTGGAGTTGGTGAATGTACTTATATACAAGATCCTAAGGCTTGGTATACAGATGGTGTAGGTTTACGTTATAAATTTGATGGCTCTAATGAAAATTATCTCAATAGTAAGGGTAGTGCAAATTCACTTGCTATGGGCATGCCTGGCGGAACTTTGCAAATGGCATTTATAGATGCTGGCAGTCAAAAAATAAGAAGCGCTTTTAATCATTGGAATATGCCAGGCTATACAGGTTCTTATACAATGGCTATCTCTTATAATCCTTTCGTTTCAAATTCTGGGAAAGGATGTCCTCAATCAGGCTCTGCTGACAATGGAAAAGTTGAATATAGAGTTGTAACTTCTTCGGGTGATGTTATATATAGTGGATTCATACAAGATATATCTTCAGATGGAAAATCTAAAATTCGCCTTACAGAAAAAGGGGAGTTGCAGCTAAAAATTCACTATAGCCCAGATATAGCTAAGATTAGTCCATATTTAGGGCCAAAATATGCCAATGGTGGTTATAGCATCAATATAGATTATAGAAAGCCTATTTGGATGGGTATTTCAGATAAATTCTATGAGATGCAATCCCTTATAAAAAATATATGTAGGGATATGTTTGGCTCTATCACGCATAATACAGATTTTTTTCTTATAGTTAAATCTTTGCTGACTCTATATGTAGCCTTATTCGGTATATTTTATCTTTTAGGGCTTATCAAGGTTACCCAGATGGACTTAATAATGCGTATTATTAAAGTAGCTGTAGTAGCTGGGCTCACTAATGAGAGTATGTATCAATTCTTTATAGGTGATGCCAAAGCATGGGGCGGGCTATATTCAGCCGTGGAGAGCTTGATGCCGATGGTTATAGAGAAACTATCTTTAGCTATATATGGTGATGGTAGCCTAATAAATGGCCCTATTTCTTTTACGTCTAAGATACTATCTAAGATATTTAATCCGATATTTCCATATCAAATGCTTTCTTTGCTAGGCGTTAGTATTTGGGGTGTTTTTTATTATATCATAGTGTTTCTAGCTATTATCATTGCTATGATAGGTGTAATAAAGACCTTGGCTGTATATCTTGTAGCATATTTCTTCTTATATCTTTTACTTGGCCCAATAGCTCCATTCTTTTTAATTTTCATTTTATTTAAAGATACAAGGTATTTATTTCAAAACTGGATAAATTCAGTAGCGCTATATATATTAGAACCTATAGTATTGATAGTTGGTCAGTGTATTTTATGTGGATTGTTTTTTATATATCTAGATAGCATATTGGGTTTTAGTGTTTGCTTTAAATGTATTCTCCCTATCAAGCTACCTTTTGCTGGCGTTGTGTTTAATGGCAGTGACGTTTCTAACCTATCATTATTCTGTATACCATGGTTTGCCCCTTGGGGGTATGATCCTTATACTGGTGAGGGGGTGTATATAAGCTTTAGTAATTGTATAGGGCTTTTTATTATTGCTTATAGCATATATACATATCCTTCTGTTGCAAGCCAAATCGCTTCCAGTATATGCAATACAGGAAGTATGCCCTCAGCAATAGGTGCAGGTGTTTCAATAGCTAAGGATAATATTGCCACTCAACTTGCCACTCAACTTGGCTCTACTGCTTTATTTGGTGAGTATAAAGGCATAAAACCTACAGACTCTTATAAAGCTATGTCAAATATTTTGCCGGAAAAAGAGGTAGACGACAAACGCACTAGGTTAAGAGGGGGGTTAGAAATGCTAGGCGAGAATGTTTTTGGTAGAATGAAGTCAGGAGCAAATAAATTTAAGGAAGGGCTTCAGAGAAAAGATAAAAACACTGAAAAAGAAGCAAATAGTAAAAAAGATCAAAAACCTGCTCAGGATTTTATAACCAAGAATCCTGAAAAACAACAATCAGATTTACAGAAAGAAAAAAAAGATGATAAAGACAAAACAGGCTCCATAGATAATGGAGAAAAAGAAGTGATAAATAAGAATTCAGAAGAGGATAAAAAATAAAAGAAAAATCATATGTTATTGTTGACAGGTGGCGAAGTATGTGGTCTAATATACGTGTGCTGTGAGAAAAAGTGAATAGAAATTGAAAATTTAAATTAAAAATCATTTCTGCGCTTGGAAGAAATACTGAAGCGAAAATAAATTACAAAGGGCATTTGGTGGATGCCTTGGTGTTAGAAGGCGAAGAAGGACGTGGCAGGCTGCGATAAGCCTCGGGTAGTTGTCAACAAACTGTGATCCGAGGATTTCCGAATGGGGGAACCCATCTTCTTTAAGAAGATATCACATTATGAATACATAGTAATGTGAAGCGAACCCAGCGAACTGAAATATCTAAGTAGCTGGAGGAAAAGAAATCAAACGAGACTCCGTTAGTAGTGACGAGCGAACGCGGATCAGGCCAGTAGTTGTAAAAAGAAAACTAGAATAACCTGGAAAGGTTAGCTATAAAGGGTGATAGCCCCGTATAGGTAATGCTTTTTGCAGCTCTTGAGTAGGGCGGAACACGAGAAATTCTGTCTGAATATGGGGGGACCACCCTCCAAGCCTAAGTACTAACTAACGACCGATAGTGAACTAGTACCGTGAGGGAAAGGTGAAAAGTACCCCGAGAGGGGGGTTAAAAGTACCTGAAACCGAATGCCTACAATCAGTTGGAGCAGCTTTATGCTGTGACAGCGTACCTTTTGTATAATGAGTCAGCGAGTTAATTTATTGAGCAAGCTTAAGTCGAATGAGATGTAGGCACAGCGAAAGCGAGTCTGAATAGGGCGAATAAGTTCAATGAATTAGACCCGAAACCGAGTGATCTAGCCATGGCCAGGCTGAAGACAAGGTAACACTTGTTGGAGGGCCGAACCCGTTAATGTTGAAAAATTATGGGATGAGCTGTGGCTAGGGGTGAAAGGCCAATCAAACTCGGATATAGCTGGTTCTCCGCGAAATCTATTTAGGTAGAGCGTTATGTGTTAACCATCAGGGGTAGAGCACTTGATAGGCTAGGGGGTGTAACAACTTACCAAACCTAACTAAACTCCGAATACTGGTGGGAATTGCATAGCAGACAGACTACGGGTGCTAAGATCCGTGGTCAAGAGGGAAAAAGCCCAGATCGCTATCTAAGGTCCCTAAATTATGGCTAAGTGTGCAAGGAAGTGAAAGAACCAAGACAGCTAGGAGGTTGGCTTAGAAGCAGCCATCCTTTAAAGAAAGCGTAATAGCTCACTAGTCTAAATAAGTTCTTTTGCGCCGACAATGTACCGGGGCTAAAGCCATATACCGAAGATGCGAATTCATGCTTATGCATGAGTGGTAGCGGAGCGTTCCGTAAGCCGTTGAAGGTGAGTCGTGAGGCTTGCTGGAGGTATCGGAAGTGAGAATGCTGACATGAGTAACGATAAAAAATGTGAGAAACATTTTCGCCGAAAGTCCAAGGTTTCCTACGTAAAGCTAATCTACGTAGGGTTAGTCGACCCCTAAGATGAGGCCGAAAGGCGTAGTCGATGGGAATCAGGTTAATATTCCTGAACCAGGGAGATGTGACGGAACAAGGAAGTTGTATAATCTTATTGGATTGGTTATGCAGCCTATTGTTTCCTGGAAATAACCTCCCGTATTGATCGTACCCCAAACCGACACAGGTGGACAGGTAGAGTATACCAAGGCGCTTGAGAGAACGACACTGAAGGAACTAGGCAAATTGCATCCGTAACTTCGGGAGAAGGATGACCTACTGAGGGCAACCTCAGCTAGGTGGCACAGAATTGAGGGTAGCGACTGTTTATTAAAAACACAGGGCTCTGCAAAGTCAAAAGACGACGTATAGGGCCTGACGCCTGCCCGGTGCTGGAAGATTAAGAGGAGAAGTGCAAGCTTTGAATTGAAGCCCCAGTGAACGGCGGCCGTAACTATGACGGTCCTAAGGTAGCGAAATTCCTTGTCGGGTAAGTTCCGACCTGCACGAATGGC
>JAUIKA010000105.1 GCA_030430995.1 Alphaproteobacteria bacterium | reverse complement strand
GCTATGCTCCTTTGTTATAACAAAGGCAATAGCTGCTGCGCCTTGTGTTGGCTCTCCTTTTGAGCCTGGCTCATACAAACATATATCTGCAGCAACTACTAAAGCGGCTTTGTTCCCTTTATTTGCGAATAGCCATTCAACAGCTTGTTTTATAGCTATGCTGCCGGCATTACATGCATTTTTAATTTCGTAAGATCTATATGCTCCGCTTAAGTTCAACTCATCCGCTATCCATCCTGTCATAGGCCTTGCATGGTCTGTGGCGGATTCTGTGGCAGAAGCAAATAGCCCTATATCTTCTATATTACCTTCCCAATTTGATAATGCATTTTTAGCAGCTTTCGTAGCAAGGGTGATTACATTTTCATCTGCTGCGCAAATGGCCATTTTTTTGGCACCTAAATGCTGCGTATAATAATCTTTATTTTTTCCATGGGCTTCAGATAGTTCAGAAAGAGGCATATAGTAACTTGGTACTGCAATCCCTATTGAGCTTATTCCTATATTACTGTTCATTATTACCAATCTTTTTTAAATTTTTTATTTCTTTGTCAGGAAGCAACCCTAATTTCTCCAAATTACCTGCTTTAGATAACAGGTTTCTATTGAATGAGGAGGCAAATTTATCATAATTTGTCACTACGCTTTGAATGCTTCCGCTTAACTTATCACCATGTTGTGCTAATGTTGTTATAGAATGCATAATATTTGATATTTCTTTTAATATATTATCATAATTCTCAGCCTTCACTGCTTGGTTAATTTTATATGATGCCATTTTGAGGATGTTCATAAGCCCTGTTGGTCCAACTGGGAAGATGTTATGTTGCCATGCTTTATTTATGAATTCTTTATCTAAATTTTGCAATTTTTCAATTACAGATTCATGCATAACAAACATTATGGTAATAATATTATTAGGGTCTACATAATTTGCAGAATTAATGATTTTCTGTTTATAGTCTTTGCTAGATAATGACTTGATATGTGTATTCATTGAGCGTAGCATCAATTCTTCAGATTCTTTAGATAGCTTGCTTGCTTTGGCGTCTATTATTAATAGGCCTTTATCTGGCAATTTGATTATGGCATCTGGTCTTGCCATATTATTTTCTGATATAAAGCTATGTTGTAAATTATAGTCCATATATGACTTAAGCCCTGATGATTCAAGTAAATTTGCTAGAGTTATTTCGGTAAGATTTCCGGAGGATATAGGGTTGAGAAGGGCGGATTTTAAGTCCTCCACAGAGTTGGTAGAAGAGTTAACTTGCTCTTTTAATATATTTATTCCAGAAATTAGGGTTTTTACTTCAGTTAGTAATGTGTTTGTTGTATTTCTTATTGTTTTTTCAGTATCTTCTTTTGCTTTTTCAGATTCATGTTTATGTGAACTCAATAGATGTTGTGTTAGTTTACTGCTGGTCTCAAGTAATGTTTCTCTTGCTGCTTCTAACGTGTCTTTTTTAATATTCTCTGTTTGCTCTATTTTTGTTGTAAGTTCTTGTATTTTTTGAATATGGGATATTTTTTCTTCAAGATAGTTTTCTAATTTATTATTTGCTTCTTCTAATTGTTTTTTGCTATCTTTCATTTGCCCTTTTTTGCTATAGATAGTCATGATGAGCGCTATATTTATTATGGCGCTTAGCATAGTGAGAGATATTAGAATTAACTTTATTTGCATGACTTTATGTAATTCATTGCTGTTTGTGTAAGCATTCTTCCTCTTGGGGTTCTGTTGATAAAGCCAATTTGAAGAAGATATGGTTCTATGGTGTCTTCTATGGTATCTTTCTGCTCGGAAAGCCCAGCCGCTATTGTGTCTATCCCTACAGGCCCTCCTGAATAATGCTCTATAATAAAATCCATATATCTTCCATCATCTTGATCTAACCCCATTTTGTCTACTTCTAGCTTGTCTAAAGCGCTAGATGCTACTTCAGGGGTTATATGTAGATTATGTGCAAAATCTCTGACTCTTCTTAGTAGCCGTAAGGCAATTCTTGGTGTGCCCCTTGAGCGCTTTGCTATCTCTTTTGCACCCCCAGCATCAATTTCAACATTCAATATATTTGCTGATCTAGAGATGATATATGCTAGATCGTCAATATTATAAAACTCTAAG
>JAUIKA010000026.1 GCA_030430995.1 Alphaproteobacteria bacterium | reverse complement strand
TTTATTAGGTTTTGTCTCTATATCCTTCTTCTCAAATTTTATTTTGTTACCGCTATTATCCATAGAGACATTAATGTCCAAATGTTTGTTTGATGTTTTTTTAAGCTGGAAAGCATTGTTATTATGGTTATTTTGCTTGTCCTCTACTATATCTATAGATTTCCACCCTGGTGTATTTAGGTTAGCTATATTCTTAGAAAGCACTTCATGTCTTTTAGAGTTGTGATGCATCCTATCTTTAAGCTGAGACAATGTATTATTACTATTTGCAGAAGCTATATAAGAGAATATTAGCAAATATAGCATAAGGAAAAGCTTCATGGCGCTATGTAATTGTTACATTAATCATTGTATAGTATATGCTCTATATAGTCAAATTTCTTGCCAGGCTATATAGTCTGCATATGTAATGAAAATGTTATTTTTGCTCCGCATATGTTTCATATAATGTATTATATTCTTTACAGCTTTTTATAAGCTCATTATGGTTGCCTATTGATACTATTTTCCCTGCAGCAACAACTATGATCTTATCAAAATTTTGTATAGTGCCTATTCTATGTGTAACCATAATGATGGTTTTCTGTAAGCTTTTTACATAATTTAAAATACTATTTTCTCTTTTTGTGTCTATAGCACTTGTTGCTTCATCTAATATTAAAATATTTGCTTGCTTTATAATGGCTCTTGCTATAGATATCATTTGTTTTTGCCCACCAGAAATTTTTGTGCCTCTATATCCAATCTGAGTATCATAACCATTCTTGGTATGCTCAATAAAGTCCTCTATGCCAAGAGGTTTTATTATTTTTATAATTTCTTCTCGTTCAATTTTACTATTACCATAAGATATATTCTCTATTATGCTAGCATCAAATAAGATATCATCTTGGTTTACTAGTGATATATTCCTCATTAAGGAGTTAAGAGTGAAGTCTTCTATTTTATTTTCATCTATAGATATATTACCACTGGAGGCATCATAGAACCTAAGTAATAGATTTATTATAGAAGTTTTGCCTGAGCCTGAACGCCCAACTATTGCTATTTTTTCATTAGGGGAAATTTTAAATGAGATATCATTTAGCACATTTTGCTGGTCTAGATTCAGATTAACATTACTGAAAGATATAGCAGCAGGAGACTTTAGCTCTATGTCTTTACTATAGCTTGTATTGACTATACTTGGTTTTGTATCCAATACATCGAATACACGTTTTGCAGCAATTATACCCTCTTGGAAATGTATATTTAAAGACATTAAACTTTTAAATGGCCTATAAGATGCTACAAATGCCATAATGAATGAAAAAAGTGCACCTGGCGTAGTTTTATTATTTATTATTAAATACCCCCCGTACCATAATATTGATGCTATTGCAAGCCCGCTTAAAAATTCCATTATAGGGCTTATAATTGCGTCAGATTTTGCAGCATTTTTAATATGTGATACTATTTTGTCATTATAAGTTTTAGCTTTTAAGATTTGCTTAACTTCTGCGCAAAAGGATTTGATGGTTTTAATTGCTATAAAGCTTTCATCTAAGTTAGATGTGTATTCAGCAAATTCTTGCTGTGTTTTGTCTAATATATTGCGTAATTTTTTCCCTATCCTTTGTACTGGGTATATTGAACAAGGGAAAACAAAGAATACTATAGCAGATAGTACGGGCTCTGTATAAAACATTATGAATATCAGTAATATAACGGATAAAATATGTTTTGCAGTGCCAAGCAGTAGATTTGTTACAGCAGAGCACATTAATGTAATGTCATTTGCAAATCTAGAAATAATATTACCAGATGACATTTTCTGAATTAAGCTTATATCTGAATATATAAGGTGAGAGTATAGCCTTATTTGTATGTCGCTTAGTATTTTTTGCCCTATATATTTTACAAAATAATTCTGATAATATTCAGCAATCCCTTTCCCGAATGTAGCTATCATAATAAAAAAAGGGAATATCAATATCATTTGTATATCTTGCTGAACCAATATTTGGTTTACCGTAGGCTCTATAAGTTTTACAATGACGGCTGATAATACGGAAGATATGACTATAAAGAAAGTTGTTTTAAATATTTCAATTTTATATTTTGCTACATGTTCTTTTATAAGTCTTGATAAGATGCTCTTATTCATTTTTGAGGGGTAGTATTTGGGTTAATATTCAGGCAGTAACCATACATCCTTATTGTTTTTATTATAGAGCCAGTATCAGTATCATTTTTAATAGATTTTCTTAGTCTGTTCATATGTACATCCACGGTTCTTACATCTATATCTGTTGATGCTCCCCAAACATATTTAATAATCTCTTTTCGTGAAATTATCTGGTTAGGGGTTTTTACTAGCATTTCTAATATTTTATATTCAATAGGTTTTATATCTAACTCCTTATTGTTCCTATATGATTTTTTACTAGCTATATCTATAGTTATATCCCTGTATTTAATTATGCAGGAATTATCATAGATATTTGTATTAAAAGTTGTTAAATCGTCCAATATTATATTGAGCTCACGTTTATCTACAGGTGATAGTAAAAATCTATATAGTACATTGTTAGATATAGTATCATATTTTAATGTATGGTCAAACTTTGAAATAATAAAAAGGCATGGTACGTTATTATTCACTTGATTAACTACCTTTAACATATTGCAAGATTCTTTTACGCTAAGTGTGCTAGTGTCAACTATTAGGAGATGAATACTAAATTCCTCAGAGTATAATATTAATTCTAAGTTACTAACATCCGCTAAGGAGATAATGTTAAAATTACTTTGATTTAAATATGTGTATACCGCTTCTTCTTTCAAATTGATTGTAGCACATGTGATTTTTTGCATAAAGGATACCTTATTAACCATATTACAAAGAATATTTTAAAATTAGATTTATTAATTGTAAACATAAATTTCTACCCTCGGTGGTTTTTCTCTTAAAGAGTGGTAATAGCTTTAATATTAATTTATAATTCAATATATAATATGTAAAACACTCTGTGATACTGCCCTTTTAATGGAAATATTACACATCTGAGTCATATAAATGAGATTAAGACATATTTTATCTTGATAATTAGGTATCTATAATGTTATAATCTGCTTTGTTCTATATGTCATTATAGATTATATAAGCCGAATTAGCTCAGTTGGTAGAGCAACCGCCTTGTAAGCGGTAGGTCGTCAGTTCAAGTCCGACATTCGGCACCGTTCCTCCTAGATGGTACTGTTATTTTATTCTGCATGTAATATACATTTACTGTGCTTTATGATAAAATTTTCATTTATAGTAGTAATCTATGGTTATATTACCTTTAGATGATGTTTATTCTAAGGCCCTCATACATGATTTATGTTTATATGGTTTGGATAAGAATGATCTGATAATCAAAGCTATGCATTTTGCTAAATATCATCACCATGGCAAGAGCAAGGCATCAGGAGAGCTATATTATATGCATCCTATTGCGGTAGCAAGAAAAATTCTGATTCATAAACAAGAAGAAACAATTATTTCTGCAGCAATACTACATGACGTTTTAGAAGATACAAAAGTTACTGTAGAAATTATTGAAAAAGAGTTTAATATAAGAATAGCGCAGATAGTTTATAGACTTACAAGAATAATAAAGGGTGAAAAGATCTCTACTGAACGACTTCTGGAGGAAAGCTATTTAGCAAAAGATACGGATGCGATTTTAATTAAAATATATGACCGCCTCCATAATATAGAAACATTAGGATATATGACTAAGGATAAGCAGAAGAAGAAGATTATAGAAACAATAGAGAGTGTATTGCCTGCTATTATTTATCTTGAAGATAGAGTTCTGGAGGAGAGAGTACTACTTGTACTGCATAAATCATCTAGAATAGTGGATTTAAAGCTAAGTAAAGCAAGATCCAATTTCCTCCAGTATATTTCCCTGAGTAATTACCAGTTTAAATCCTTAGGGAATAGTTGCCTATTTTTTTCTCCAGATAAATAAATCTTCTTATTCTGTAATAGCATAATCCAACTGTTACACACATTAATATTAATATTCCATAATTACCAAAATATTTTGACAAATAAACCAAAGCAAAAGATATTACAAAGTAATTTAATGCTCGTGACATTGCATATAAAAAGCTACTATAAGTAAATCTTTTAAACACAGGGAAATGATTAAAAAATACACCTGCAGCGGGCTTAGAATCAGGAGTAAAAAATATTATGCAAAGCTGTAACAATAAAATACTATTCCCAGTAGTAGCATTATTTAATATATATGGAGTAAAAATGAATATTATACTTGCTAAAAAAAGCTTCACTTTCATTAAAAATAATTGATGAAATTTAAGGGAGAAGAAAGCAAAGATAATAGGGTTAAGTACTTGCACTATCCCTACGTATAAATTCTGTTGTAATATTTCCGCTGCAGAATAATGAAAGTTATGTTTTAAGATTGTTCCACAATATATATAAGCAAAATAAAAAGACATAGGCCACATGCTTTCCATAGCGAATAAGGCGAAGGATTTTTTATGGCTTATCTTTTCTTCAAAGTTATTAGCAGAATTATTATTCAGATCTTTATATTTTTCCCTTTTTCGTTTTGCATCAACAAATTCAGGTGTTTCTCTAAGAGCTGTTCTTGCAACTAGCCCTACCACCGCTACGAATGCTCCTACCCAAAATGCAAGCCTCCAATCAGAGTGGTATTTTGTAACAAACGTACCAATGATTAATGCGAATAATGCCCCTGAGGCGCCACAACATGGTATTAATGATATTGCAAAATATTTTAATTTGGATTTTCCGAAGAATTCATTTATATATATAGCTGCGCACCTACCATTTCCCCCATAGAGGAAATACTTTGTACTATTCTACAAATAGTTATTATCCATGTTGCAGCAATGCCTATTTGAGCATATGTGGGTAAATTCGCCATTATAATACAGGATATCGCCATCATCATAGTAGTAATTACTACTGTGATTCTTCTGCCTATTTTGTCACCTATATATCCTATGAATATAGCTCCTATGGGCCTAAATAAATACATACTGCAAAAAGATACTGCCGTTATAATAGAGCTAACATGCTTATCTGACTTTGGAAAAAAGAGTTCATTCAATATAACGGCCATATGCACATATATCATGAAATCAAAATATTCTAGGAAGGTGCCAACTGATAGTAGATATGCGGCATTTTTTTGCACCCTTGTTAGCTTATGCCTTAAACGTTTTGCAAGATGTGCATATAAAACTAAATCAAAATATTCAACAAAGACGCTTACAGAAATCAAGTTAGCTACGTCCCTTTGGGGTTTATTAGAGGTTGTTTTATTTGTCATCAATATTACAATACTAATTTTATAAATTTTATACTAGCACAGTTAATATGGATTTGACGAGAGCAGGAGCGACAGGACTTGAACCTGCAACCCCCGGTTTTGGAGACCGGTGCTCTACCAATTGAGCCACACTCCCATTATTCTGCTACAACTAAACCAAGCTCAACATTAGTAATAGAACTATTTAGTTTTTGTAGAACTTGGTCTGTTATATCCAAATTCTCTAATGAGTATAGAACCTGTGATGAAGATAATACAACAGCGCATGAATTTGTGCAAGCTATATCCTTAACTATATCAACCATTTCATCATGGATTTTATTCATAGCTTTTGTATGTGCATATTCTAATTTGGTTCTATATTCATAGCTTTGCTCTTGTAGATGTACTATCTCCTTATTTAAACTAGCAATTTTGGTATCTAGCTCTTCTTTTGCTAGAGTAATTCTCTCTTCCAATATGCTGTCTTCCTTCTTTTTTAGGATATTTTTTTGGGTTACAATTTTTTCCTTTATTTTTTTATCTATATCCTCTACCGCTAATTTAATTTTTTGTATAGCTATTGCATTTTCTAATATAGATGCTACATTTACTATGCAAATTCTATTGACAGGGCTTTCTTTATCTGAGTCACTAGACATAGCAAACCCAGCAGAAAATAACAGTAACATTGCTACAATAGCTTTATTCATTTGTTCTATCTATTATAAAATGTTTCTTTTTGCCTATAGTAATATATAAAGGCATTTTGTCTTCGTTAGAAATTTTTATATATTCATTATCCATTTTTATATCATTCATTTTCACAGCTCCGGCTTTTATTAACCTTCTTGCTTCAGATTTAGAAGATGCTAATTGCATTTCGGTTATGATGGAGTATAAAAATTCCTCATTATCTTTAAGGTAATATTTCTCTATTTGGCTGCTATCTATATCTTTATTTTCAAAAATGGAGATAGAAGTTTTTAGTGCTAAGTCAGCCTTTTCTTTGCCATGGCATAGATTAGTGAGTTTAAATGCTAATGATTTTTTAGCGTCATTAACCTCCATATGTTTTAGCTCTTCTATTTCTATATCAGAATATTCTGCATATAATGTTGCCATTTTTTCTACATCTGCATCTTCAATATTACGCCAATATTGGAAATAGTCATATGCAGAGCACATATCTTCATTAAGCCAAATAGCACCGGAAACAGATTTACCCATTTTTTCACCGGATGCTTTGGTTATTAGCGGAGTTGTAAGGCCATATACCTGAGAGCCTGATATTTTATGTATCAAATCCACGCCAGAGATTATGTTTCCCCATTGGTCACTCCCTCCAATTTGTAAATGGCAATTATAGTTACTATGTAGATGGTAAAAATCCATTGCTTGTAATAGGCTATAATTAAATTCCAGAAAAGTTAGATTTTGCTGTCTGGATAATCTTGATTTAATTGAATCCATAGAAAGCATTTTGGAGATAGAGATATATTTCCCGTAATCTCTTAATACATCCAGATATTTCATTTTGCCAAGCCACTGCTCATTATTTATAAAAATTACTTTGGAATCTGAGGTATCTAAAAATTTAGATAAGCTGGTTTTTATACCATTGGTATTCCTCTCTATATCCTGCGCTGCTAGTATGGGGCGCATCTTTTCTTTCCCTGTTGGGTCTCCTACTTTTGTTGTGCCTCCGCCTATTAATGCTATGATTTTAACGCCATTTTTTTGCATAAGTCTTAAAAGCATTATTTGGAGTAAATTGCCTATATGCAGAGATTGTGCAGTGCAGTCAAAGCCTACATATACAACTAATTGCTCTTTCTCTGAAAAAGCTTTTAATGATTCAATATTTGTACATTGGTATATATACCCCTTTTTTTCAATTGCAGTAATCGGATTCATTTCTGTCAAAAATTTATTGCTTTTTTATCTGCGTCCATAGCCGCCTCTTTTATTGATTCTGCTATTGTAGGATGTGGGTGGCATGTTAGCGCTATGTCTTCAGCAGAGCCTCTATACTCCATTATCATGGCTATTTGGCTTATCATGTCACCTGCATTTTTTCCTATTATAAATGCCCCTAATACTTCATCTGTCTTTTTATCTGCTAATATTTTTACAAAGCCTTCAGTCGCTCCAGAGGCTATTGCTTTTCCATTTGCATATAATGGGAACTTACCTATTTTATAATCAATTTTTGCTTGTATTAGTTCTTCTTCTGTTTTTCCTATACTTGCTATTTCAGGGGATGTATATATTACGCTAGGCACTGCTGAATAATTGATATGCCCGGTTTTCCCTACTATATATTCTACCGCTGCCACTGCTTCTTCTGATGCTTTATGTGCAAGCATATTGCCACCTATTACATCACCTATTGCATATATATTATCAACATTAGTTTGGAATTTATTATTAGTTTTAATGAACCCTCTCTCATCTGTGATTATCTTCATATCTTCCAGTCCAAGCCCAGTGGTATGCGCTTTTCTGCCGATGCATATTAATAATACTTCAGAGGATGAAGTTTCTTGCTTAGAATTTTTTGAGATAGTAATTTCTACTTTGTTATCTTTTATTGTTGCAGATTCTTAGAGGATAAGCTAAATTCTAACCCCTGTTTTTTAAGAGAGGAGAATAGAGTATCTCTTACTTCTTTATCTAAAGCTGGTGCTATGCTGCTTGCATATTCTATTACCTTAACTTTACTACCGAGGTTATTATATACAGAGCCAAGCTCAAGCCCAATATATCCACCGCCTATTACAGTTATAGTTTTAGGTATATAGCTTAAACCCAATGCACCAGTTGATGATAGAATTCTTTTTTCATCAAATGCAATATTAGGTATTGATATTGGTTCTGAGCCTGTAGCGATAATAATATTCTTGGCTGTAATTTTATTTCCATTAGATAGTAAAATTACATTTTTAGAGATGATTTTTGCGCTACTATATTCTCTATGCACTTTATTCTTTTCTAATAGCCCAGACACCCCATTACATAATTTACTCACAACATTATCTTTATTCTTTTGCATTAAAGAAAAGTCTAGCTTAGCTTCTGTTGTTATGCCTGCATAGCTATATATATTATTTTTTATTTCTTTATATTTCTCTGAATAATTTAGCAATGCTTTTGAAGGTATGCATCCTACATTAAGGCATGTTCCCCCCATAGACTTACTTTTTTCTATGCATATTACTTTAAGCCCTAGCTGGCTTGCCCTAATCGCTGCTGTGTATCCACCTGGGCCGCCACCTATTACCGCTACATCAAATTGTTTCATATAATTTTAACTGTTATAAGAGCTACAATTATACTATGTTTTTATAATTGAATAAATAATCAATTATCTATATCATAGCTTTTCACTTCAATGTTTTTGCAGATAGATTGAGGTAATTTTATTGTAGATAGATGATATTTTACCGCATCCTGCTATATATACCATTTTTTAATTTTGCTGCTCTTTTCAAGCATCTAGTTAAGATGTTTCTCTGTTGAGTTGGTGGTTCAATATTGCCCAAAGCTTCTTTCATTTTATTATATTATATACATCCTCTGCGGCTATATTTGGTATATTCTTAGTATTAGCAGAGTGTTGTGGTATTATGCTTGTTAGCTTCTTTATATGAGATACTAATTGTTTTTCTGCTATTGGCGGAAATAAATGAGCGGTTTTTTTAGCAAGATTGGAATAATCTATATTCTCTTGGCCGCTAATTGCATTAGATATTTATTCTGTTATATGTTTATTATAATCCCTTCTTATTGCATCAGTTTTTTTGGAATGTTTTTTTAATCTCAGGGTATATTTCTTTTTTAAAATTTGGGTTTTTATAGGCTCCAGTTTTTTCAATAAATTTATCTAATGCTTCTTTTTCTAAATAGTTCTTTGTTTTTATATATTCTTGATAATTTGCGAGTGTATTTGGGCTGTGTTTACTCAATACTTCTTCTGCTTTTTGGCTTAATTTTTGTAAATACTCAGCCTTATATGCATAATATTTTTCAGTAAATGGCCTGCTGCTACCTTGGTTTTGGATGACGCCATGCGTTTTCTGGTAATTTTCATCGAGGATCTGCCATGCATTATGCCCCAGGGAATCTCTTAAATGTTCAAGGGGGGAATGTATATATGCATATGTTTTATTATCTGCTTCATCTATGAAATATCCTTTATATATAGGTTCATGTTCCCATAATCTTTGGATTCTGTCAGAATAATGCCCCTTAACTTCTTGCAGTTCTGACAGAGCCTGATTGAATTTATCGTACGATTGTTGCATTACTTCTGTTTAGTTTTGGGGTAGTGGGAGCTCTTGGTGTATGAATTGGTGTATTTGTTGCATGTGGATTTGAGGCTTTTTTTGCTGCTTCTTCTCCTGCTGCTTTGCTTATTAACTCAGCAGGATTGGCTGCATTGCTAGTGACGTAATAACCTATTTTCTCTACAAGCTTAACAGTAGTTTGCGCTATTTCTCTAAAATATCCCTTTGTTTTCTTTGCTTTTACTAGTTTATCTAGCTCAGAAAAAGAGCTTTCATAACTGCTCTGATTATTAATAGCTAGTTTTACTTCTTTTGCAAGGCCATGTAAAGGAAGATGTTCTAGCTCAGGATGTTTTCTAAATAACTTTTTAGCAGAATGCATGATTCTAGCCCCTATCCATGGCATTTTTTGCTCATGCATTACATCTTCCATTACATAATGTAATTGCTGTTTTAACTCTTCCTTTTGTTTGCTTTGCCTATGTCTGCAATTTGCTTCTAGTGGTTTGGGGCTTGTGGTAGTGAGTCTTAACAGTTTTGTTGATAGTGGTTGTGGCAATTCTTGTATTATATAGCTTTTATCTGAATTGCCTATCTGAGTTGCTATTTCTTTTGCTAATTTTCTTTGATATAGAATCTCTAGTTTTCTTGATAAGTCATTGGATTTTGCCTTTATAGATTCTATATGCTTATTACTGCCAATACTTTCTTCAGGGAATTCTCCTACTACTTCTTTAAATAAGCCGCATAATGTATTTTCTCCTTTCCCTTGCAGATACCCTTGTAGATGGATATATTCATCATAATCCATTTTGTCTATAGCTTCCTTGGTGAGAACTTTTTCTTGCATTTTTTATGAAGATTCTTTGCATATGATTCAAGCATATCATAAGATTCCTGATAGTATTGTATAGCTTCTCTAGAGTAGTATTTACTACCAGAATATGTAATAATCTTTTGAGATTTAAGGTCTATATTATATACACTATGATAGATTTTATTTAATTGCCATATTATCCCTTTATCCCCTATTAAGCTTTTAATAGGCTCTGCATCAAGAACATAATAATCACTAAGCATTCCTTCACGCTTAAGTAAATCACCAAATCTTGCTTTTATAGATTGGTGAGTTTGCTCTTTAAATTCTTCTTCTAGTTGCTCTAAGCCCATATACTATTTTTCTTGTTTTATCCTAATAGTATATATATTATGCGCTTAATAAATTAAGATCTATCTAGAGGTTATAGTAATATTATTTTTATATGTTGAGATATTGCTTCATGTATCTTACGCATAAAAATGCATAATACCAAGGTTCAAAACAGCATCCTGGTATGAAGAATATAGCAATATGTTGTTAATATAGCCTCTGCTAATAAAATTATATATTTATAAAGCTTTTTGTTAGGCTGCCTGCTATCAGATACCATCCATCTATCAGAACGAAAAATATTATTTTAAAGGGGAGAGATATCATAACAGGTGGCATCATCATCATACCCATAGCCATTAATATAGAGGCAACTAATATATCTATTACTAGAAAAGGGAGGAATATTAGGAATCCTATCTCAAAGCCTTTTCTAAGCTCACTTATCATAAAAGATGGGATAACAACATGCAGAGGAAGATTTTCATAATTTTTCTCTTCTTCTTCTATCTTTGCAATGGACATAAATAGTTGAATGTCTTTATGTCTAGTATTAGACGTCATAAATTTTTTAAATGGGTCTACTATTTGTGGAATAGCAATCTCTTCTGTTAGCTTTTCTTCTATCATGGGTTTTATGCCATTATTATAAGCATTATCAAATGTTGGCGCCATAATAAAGAATGTCAAGAACAGCGCGAGAGAGATCATTACCGTGTTCGGCGGTGTTTGCTGGATACCAATCGCGGTTCTAAGGAATGACAGTGCCACAACAATGCGTGTAAACGATGTCATCATAATCAAAATG
>JAUIKA010000025.1 GCA_030430995.1 Alphaproteobacteria bacterium | reverse complement strand
AGGGTTCTTAATAATGGCATATAAGATTTTAAAGTCAGGTAAGCCTTAGTCATTACTTGCTATATAATGCATTATATTTATTCCTATAGGGATGCATTTGGGGTTTAATCTGTATCTGCATGAGTGTAGTGGTTCTGATTTATCTCCTAATTTGCTCCCTAATATAAAAAATGCACCAGGTATTTTCTGTAGATAGTAAGAGAAATCTTCTGCCCACATTTCAGGGGAATTGTCAGTTACAGCTCTATAACCTAATTTTGCGCAAGATTCTATTACTTTATTGTAACAACCTTTATCTGAATTCTCAATAGATGGATATCCATCCTGAATTGTGAGCTCTACTTTGTATCCAGATGTAGAGTTAGAGCTACATATTTCCTTTAAGCGGTTTAGAATTTTTTCTCTACTTTGTTCTCCAAAGCTTCTTATAGCTCCAATTATATTTGCTTTCTCAGCAATAACGCCAGGAGTGCCGGTACCCATTTGTATATTTGTGATATTTATAACGCATGGATCATTGTTTTGCATTATACTAGATTTTATATATAAAATGCTATTGATTATATTTAGCGCAGGATAAATAGGGTTTAAGCATTTGTCTGGGTAAGCAGCATGGCCAGATTTACCCAATATATCTATATAAAAAGGGTTGCTATTGGCGCTCATAGGGCCCATATTGGTTTTTATTTTTCCCAGAGCTAATTTGGGGCTATTATGCAGAGCATATATTTCATCAACTATATCTAGGCATCCATTCTCTATCATATATTTTGCTCCTCCTGGGTATTCTTCTTCAGAGGGTTGAAATATAAGCCTAATGTTATGCTTAATATCATCTTTATTTTCAGAGCAAATTTTTGCAAGCCCGAGTACTATAGCCATATGCCCATCATGCCCACACATATGGCTTACACCAGATATTTTAGATTTATATTCCAAATCACTTTCTTCTGCTATTGGCAGAGCATCCATATCTGCTCTAAATGCAATTGTTTTTTTGTGGCCTAGGTTTAGATCTGCTACGAACCCAGTATGCCAAATGTTTTTTATTTCATATCCATTTTTTTTAAGAAGTTCTTTGCAGTAATTAGATGTGTTATATTCCTGCATGCTTAGTTCAGGGTTATGATGAAGATATTTGAATACACCTTCTGCGTATTCATAATATTTGTTATATTGCATAGATAAAACCTAAATAGAATAAAAAAATCTTGATAAAGTAGTATTATCACAATACTATATACTCAACTTAATAGCAAGCTAACATAATATGCATAATAGTTTCAATCAAAACAATGTGAATGTTGTTAAGAATATACTTAGTAAAATATTTCCTATAAAAAGAAAAGAGCTGGGTAAATTCATACCAATGGCCTCTATGCTATTTATGGTATTGTTAAATTACAACTTGGTAAGGCTAATGAAAGATGGGGTCGTAATAACTTTAATAGGTGCAGAGGTTATTAACTTTATAAAATTATGGGTAGAAACACCTTCCGCAGCTTTATTTGTTATTATTTATTCTAAAATGTGCAATGTTACTACGCAAGAGCGTGCTTTTAGATATATAAGTTATTTTTTTCTGGGGTATTTTGTTTTATTCGGCTTTGTTTTATTTCCATATAACAATTATATTAATCTTTCAGACAATATTAGCAATGCACTTATATTATCCTTCCCTCATTTAAAATGGTTTATCTTAATGGCGGCAAAATGGAGCTATGTATTATTATATGTTCTAGGTGAAATGTGGCCAGTAGTTATAGGAACTTTTTTGTTTTGGCAGCTTGCTAATAAATTAACAACAACGCAAGAAGCTCCTAGATTCTATTCTTTTTATAAGTTTTTTGGTCTGTTCAGTTTAATATTTGTTGGCATAACAGGTGAATATATAACCTCTGAAATCAGCTTATTTCGCTGTATTTTTACAGGAGCAAATGATATATTACCATCATGCGGACCGATGAGAGCACTATCTTTTGTTATAGGTGTATCAGGGCTTTTCTGCATATTTATACAGCAATATATGGAGAAAAAGTTTGTATTAAAGCAAAATAAAACTCCTGAAGTGTTATCTTTAAGCATAAAGGAGAGCGCAAAAATAATACTTTCTTCAAAAGTCTTATGGCTCATTATGCTAATAATATTATCTTATCATGTAGTTATAACTTTAATAGAAGGTATGTGGTTTTTTAAAGTAAGAGAGCTATATCCTTACACAGAGCAATTCATACATTATCAATCCCGCGTTATGTATTATTGCGGTATTTCGTCCATTATATGTGCGTATTTTGGTAATATTTTAATGCAAAGAATGGGGTGGAGAGCAGGGGCTCTTGCAACACCTATAACCATTCTTCTAGTAGGCACTGCTTTTTTCATCTTTGTAATATGGAGTGATTACTTAGGAATGATGATATTAAATATATTCCATGTTTCAATACCTATATTATCTTTGGTTGTAATGTCAGGCACTGTACAAAATGTATTAATAAAAGGGGTAAGATATTCTATATATGATGCTAGCAGAGAGATTTTATATATAGATATGGATAAAGAAATAAAAACTAAAGGTAAAGCAGCGACTGATATGTTAGGTTCTAAACTAGGGAAGTCAGCAGGGGCTACTGCGCAAATGATTATCTTTACTTTATATCCTATGTCTAATTATAACTCCATAGCGCCACTTTTAATGGTGATTTTAATTATTACATGTATATTATGGATACAATCCGTTAATTCCCTTAAAAAGAATATGAACTTAACATAGACAATATAAGAAAACTTTATGATATTCTGGATTAACCAGGGAATTTGTATTATAATATCAAAATAAGAAAGTAGTAGGTATAATATTATGGTCAACACTATAGCAAATGTTAAAAGCCAGGCCACTAACCCTCTTAAAGCTTCAGCGAAAGAAGCTAAAAGAAGTATGAACGCTTACCAAGAGGCCTCTACAGGGCAAATGCCTAGTAGGTTGGAGTTAGAAAGAAGAGGTAATCTAGTAGCTGTTAAAATTTTGCAAAGAGGGTTAGAAGATAAAAAGGCATATGTGTATAGTAACACATTAACAAAGACAGCAATGGATGGAAGCCTTGATACAGCTGATGTTGTTAAAGGAAAGGTCGCTAAAGATTTAATTGGTACCTTAAATAGACTATCATCTGATAGCGCCCCTCAAAAAGAAACATTGGTTGCTTTTGTAAGAGAAAATGCAGAGTCATTGCTTTCTAGTGTATATAGCGCGGCAGTGCAATATGCAGCAAATTTAGGTGTTCCATGCCCAATAAAAGATCTATCCACATTAAAGCTAGGGGAGAGCTATTTATGCCAATCTAACTCAGAAGGTGTAGAGGTAGACACGGGGCCAAATAGTAGCATAAATATAGGTATAGACTTTTCTCAATTGAAAGATGTTATAGATTCTCTTCTAGAAGCAAAATATTTAGTATATGATGGTAGTGAAGCGAATGTTGTAGCAAAAAATTCAAAAGAGATATTAGATAAGTTCAATAAAGGATCCGCTAATTTTGATAGGTATATAGCTTCATATAGGCAAGCAAGAGAATCTCTGGTTGCAAAAATAGAAGCTTTAGAAAAAGGGGTTTTGGTAGATACAAAAGCGCTAGAAAAGTTAGTTCCAGAACTTGAAGAGAGTAGCATGCAGGAGTATTTAATGAAATTTCAAAAAGAAATGATGATGATGAATATGATCAATTCAATGATATCTACAGATATGAGTCTGCAGGCTTCTTTAAATAACAAATTTTCAAATTAAAATATCAGAAATAAATATATGTTTACAGCAATAATAAAATTAGGAGCTAAACAATACAGAGTTCAACCAGGAAGTGTTTTATATATAGAAAAAATCGCTACAGAAGTGGGGAAGACATTTAAAATATCAGATGTTCTGCTTTCTCAATATGAGGGTAAAGAGTTAGACTATAGCCCAAAATCTATTTCCGCCAAGGTACTGGAGCATGGAAAAAAAGATAAGGTGATTGTTTTTAAGAAAAAGAGAAGAAAAGGTTACAGAAGGTTTAAAGGGCATAGACAAGAATATACAAAAATTTCTATTGTAGATGCGAGTTAATTATAACTCTTTTGTTTTAGGGTTAATAATGGTCCTAGCGCGGTTTATATAATTATTATAATTCTTAGGTCAGCTGTATATTAAATAAATGGAAATGATATGCTTATAGAGCATGTTGGATTTATTTTCTCTCTGGGTGGGTTAAAACCCTCAACTTGAGTATTATTGAGGTATGAGAAAGGGTAGACATTGTCTCTTTGAGTTGAAGTACTACTTGGTGTGGATTACAAAATATAGAAAGCCAATACTGTGTAAAAAAGAATGGTACAAGCTTAGAGAAATTATATGTAGAATTTGTGCTGAGCACGAAGTGGATATGCTAGCAGGCAACATAAGACGAGACCATATACATTTGCTGATATCAGCACCTCCAAACTTCTGTGTATATTAGGTTGATTCAAAAACTTAAGGGATATAGCTCAAGAAAACTCATGGAGAAAAGTAAGAGACTAAAAAAGTAATATTGGGGAAGGTTTCTATGGTCTAGAGGATATTTTGTTGTTAGTGTTGGAAATGTAACTGATGAAATGATAGTGAAGTATATAAAAAATCAGGATGAAATTGAAAGGAAGCGAGATGATAACTTTTCAGTCGGCTTCTAGCCGACAAGTGTAGAACTACCTACTTCCAGAAGGTGGGGGCATCCATATGTTTATATATTTGAAGCTTTAAATGTAGCATTTGTATTAAGTTGGTTTACATTGCCTTTTAAGGGGTGTTTAATAAAGAGCTTTATAGATTTTTAGTCTATCTTGTTTGATGTGATGGCTAATTGGGCCTGGTAAAAAATGTGTAAAAGCATTTATATGTGTGTATATGATGGATTATTATTTTTTATCAATAACGCTATATCTATATAATCACCTATATCTTAACTGTCTTTTTTCCGCAGTTTGGGTTAACAGATATATCTGTTGTTTATTAATAATACTTGGCATTTCTATATAGCAATATTTAAAAAGATTTTAAATTACCCCAAATGCGTTTAAGCGAAAGCTAAAAAGTATTTGAAATAAAGGATTGAGCAAATTTTTAAAATAAAAGTTATGTTATTTGTTATATTTCATATGTTTCTCAAAGCTTAAATTATTCCTAAAAAATTGTACCTTAAAAGTATTTTAAAGCCCTTTAGAGGTAAATAACTACTGAAAAAGTAATTGGATATTATATTATAGTTAACCCAGTATAAAAGTGCTTTATGGAGTAATCTCTAAAAAAGGCAGTAACATCACAGATATATCTTTTCCTTAATGGTTTATCCATAGAGACAATTTTTATTCAATCTTGTTTGAATCCGAAAGAATATAAAGAAAGATACTCATTGATATATGTAGTAATATTATATGAATCTAGCTATATAAATAAATCATAGTTTTATCTAAATAACTCCATAGATAAGCAATAAAAGAATATATAAGAAATTAGGTGGTATTTCTTATTATCATTTTATTTTCATGTAATATATTGTAGCTTAGCAGCGCAATATATTGACCTTAAGTAACTAATTAAAAATAACCCCAACTGCGGATAAGAAAACTATCTGAAAATATTTATTCACTATACTTCAAGGCTAATTATATTCATTTTCAATTAACTTAAGCGTTTACCATACCTAAAAATAGTTTGAAAGTTTAGCTTTATCAAAGTTGATGCAAAAATAATTTGTCCTATGACAAAAACAACTCCTATATTTTTATATTAAATCTCTAAAAATAAGTATCCAAGCCACTCACTTTAACCCCTTAAACGCAGTTGTGGTTAAACATAGTGTATAATGTGCTTCCCCATTACAGGGCGTTCTAAGATCTTTGATTGTCAATATTTTATGATATTTGGTTATTGCCATATTATATACTAAGTACTACAAGGAAGTAGCTTACATCAAAAGCTCTTTTTTATCTCCATATAAAAATCTTATTATTGCAATGCAATTATACTTACATGGATATGGCTTTATCAATAACATAAGTTTTGAGATAGGAGTTTCTATATAGCAAGTTTTGTTAAAATTTAAATAGCAAACTACTTGTTTTGGCATTATAATATAGCTAATGCTATTTTGGCACCCGTAGCTCAATTGGATAGAGCGTATGACTACGGATCATAAGGTTGAGGGTTCGATTCCTTCCGGGTGCGCCATATCTTACATTATTCCTTATTTAACCATAGAATTTATATTCTAAGCAGATATATTTACCTCAATTTATAAAATTATAAGAGAAGTTAGTCAGTTCTATTTTAGTGATATATCAATACCCATATAATATTATTAGATATGCTTTTTATGCTACTGCTAATAAAACCTTAGATAAAAATATTAAAAACTAACCATTGTGTTTTTAAGAAGCAACATCTTATATATTATCCAATTTTCAAAAACCCTTTGAAAATGTATTTTCACTATTGGGTTGGGGATATTTTCTACCCATTTTATTAATTCTATGGGAGTAGTAAATTTTCTTGGATCACCAAATTTTTTAATCCAATTTGCTAAAATCTTATTTCCCAAATTATAGGAAACCATAGTGAGCATAGCAGAATTATATCTACGTAGTAATTGATTCACCAATGTGGATCCTATTTTAATATTATAATAAGGATCTTGTAGTAACATTTGGTTTATACTATTCTTGTCTCCTTTTTGAATTAAAGCTCTTGCAATAGGAGGCGAAATTTGCATTAACCCTAAATCACTTTGAGATTTGAAATCTTGAGCATATTTGTTAAAGCAAGATTCTTGCCGGATTAAAGCGTAAATAAGTTCTGGCGTTTTAGTAATATTTTTTAAATCATAAGGCGTAGGATATGCATATTTTAATATCACAACCCCCATACTATTAGCTATAAATCTCCCTAAGCTTGCCATAGAATGAAGATCCGCATATTCAGAATATATATCCATCAAATATGCAATTTTTTCTGGCTGCTCTGCTGCCTTTATTGATAATATAGCATAATCTACACCCAATTTATATTGCTTTAGCTGAAATAGCTCTATAGCAATTTTAGAAAACTCATCCTGATAAATTTCTTTATCAGTAGGTATTGCCAATTCTAATTCTTTGCCTATTTCCATAGTGGACATTTGCCCATAAAATGTTTGTCCAAATTTTGCAGCTTTTTCTATCCATAAATAATAGTTATTTATATCCTTCATTTTTTTATAAGATCTTGCAATCCAATAATAACCTCTAGATTTAGAATAGGATAGAGTTGCTAAATCTGCATATTCTAAAAAATATGCTTTTGCACTTTTAGGGTTTTTTAAATATTCTAGCAATAAAAACCCAGCAAGCCATTTTGACTCACATATATATCTTAAATTAGGATTGCCCCCTTTAATACTTTGTATAACTTTATATGCATCTTTATACTGAGCTTTCTTTATTAGCTGTTTTGTGTATTCAATTTTTACTTTAGCAAATTCATTTTCTTTTCCTGCTAATGGCTCTATTTTACTAAGTATTTCGGTTATCTTTGTAGTAGTTTTTCCTCTTAAAGAAATTATATATGAATATATTATATCCGGATTGTTTTGATGAAAGCTAGGTAAGGAAAGAAATTGGCTATGCCTTAAAGGATCTTTTGTTTGACATAACACTCTAAAATTTATTATCTCTACTTGTGCTTCATCCATTAATGGTAACAGTTTTTTTATAAGCTCTTTATTATCTATATAATCTTCATTCCATAAAATATTATCAATTTTTTTATAGTGATCTTCTTTTGTAAGAATATTTTTATATTTATTTAAAAAATATTCTGATTCTTTAAAAGTAAATTTTCCATATATCCATGAGTCTTGAATAATATTTTTTGCAAAATTAAGATAGGGTGTATTTGCTATTGCCATTCCATAAACCTTATGCCCATATGCAGTTTTAGGTGGAAATTTAATAAACCAATTAATTATTTTTTTATATGGATATTCTTCTATAAGGATTTCTGCTTTTTCTTGTAATTCATTTTTAAATGGCAAATTTGGTAAAATATTTTCTATTTCATCAATCTTGATTTTGCCTCTACCATTTAACCACTGGGATATTCTGATAATATCATTTGTTTTTATATCCTGGTTTGCATAGCTAAATGTTATATGTAAAATAGATATTAAAATTATAGTCAATATTTTCAATTTACTCATTATGTAGTGCCTCTTTATGCCAATTATTTTATAAAAGTTATATAAGCAGTTGTAGAATGTTATTTTTGCTCATACTCAATTATAGCTTTATTTCATTAAGTGGCCATCTTGGTTTAGGGCAAAAATTTAGATCAGATCTATAACCTTTATTAAATCTTTCTATTGCTGCCCAAGCTATCATAGCGGCATTATCAGTACATAGTTTTGGCTCTGGTGCTAGTATTTGCACATCAGGAGCAAAAGCATCTTGCAAATATTTTAGTAGAAATCTATTTGCAGCAACTCCACCTGAAATAACCATTTTATTTCTTCCAGATGTCTCTATTGCGTATTTAGCTTTATTGGCTAAAGATTTCGCTATTACTTCCTGAAGGCAGCAAGATATATCTTGTATATTCTGTATACTTAAAGCTTGAATGCTTTTTATAAGCTGCATGCAGGATGTTTTAAGGCCTGAAAAAGACATATCACATCCTTTTGCATTTACCATAGGTATAGGTAATTTATAGGCAGAGCTTGTTCCATTTTTTGCCATTTGTTCAATTATAGGTCCTCCTGGGTATTCTAGCCCCATCATTCTAGCAACCTTATCAAAACATTCACCCACAGAGTCATCCAGGCTCTGACCTAATATCTCATATTCTCCAAGCCCCCTTATATCAACAAACATACAATGCCCACCGGATACTAATAAAAGCAAATAAGGATATTCTATATTTGAAACGAGGCGCATTGTAAGCGCATGGCCCTCTAGGTGATTGATAGCTAAAAATGGTAATTTTAATGCGCTTGCCATTGCTTTTGCAAAACAACAGCCCACCATTACCCCACCTATAAGCCCAGGGCCAGAAGTGGCGGCTATAGCTGTAAGATTTTCTCTTTTGATGCCAGATTCGCCCAATGCATTATTTACCAAATGCTGTAGATGCAATATATGGCTTCTTGCTGCTACTTCTGGTACTACTCCTTTATACTCCTTATGCTCTTGTATTTGGTTATATGTAATATGAGAGAGAATTTCTTTTTTATTATTTACAATAGCGACGCTTGTATCATCACAACTAGTTTCTATAGATAAGATATTCATCCCTTTTCTCTTTGCGCTATAACGCTATAAGCCATAATATATAGACACCATATTTTTAGCGCTATTACAAAATTGTAATCTTGTGTAAAAAATATTGGAAGCAGCGATTTTAATATCATAGATGGCATATTTGCATAAATTATTAACCTGGATGCTTGTGTATATTGCATTTTTATGCTCATAGCATATCCTACCAAAAATAGTATTATAATAAAGAACTGTTGGGATATTAAAGTAACTAAGAAATATATTGCAATAGTAATAGGGAATATTATGTATATATATGTTCTTATTTCTAACATTTTATTTAATGAAGTCTTTATAGGCTCTTTACCTAAAATTTCAGGAATTAGTATTTTTAGTAAAGGCACTCCATTCATATTAAAAATAAAATACTTATCTGTAAGAACATATAAATATTTCTCTGAATATTTATGTGAAATTAGCAGCTTATTATTAATACTAGTAGTTTGCTTTATTTCTAAATGCTTTCCATTATAATATATCTCAGGCAGTTTATTTAATATTTCTTCTAATGCTAAGCTATTTTTGCTAGATATAGAATTATGCAGATATTGTTTTACATCATATATAATATTTACGGTGGCTACCCCTAAGACAATAGATATAAAAAATACCCCTATAAGCATATGCTTTATGCCATACCCCTTTTTATGATCTTTAAAAATCTTACAATAGAATGCTTTTGAATGGGTAGATAGATATAATTCTTCAAAAAAAATCCTAACTGTTTTGAGCATTTTTCATGTAATTGAATGGTGGTTATATAGCTTCACAGTGATTGTATCATATATTTTATTTCTTTTATAGATACAAGTCTGACAGATATGGCAGATAAGATATAACTTATAATACCAACTATTATATATAGAATTAATTTCACTATGCTTGCATAGTTACAGTATTTGCTAACTATATACATAGATGCAGCCATGAATATGCATGATATTATAGTTTTTGTAACCATAGCGATATCCTTTACTGTGATTTTAAAGCTTGAAAGCATTATAATACCTATCCATGTAGATATAGAAAGGCTAATCGGTATTGCTATCTCTTGAAATAACTTGACCAATAAGTAACAAAGGCTTGTATTGGTTACAACTGTAATAATAGATACTATTAATACTCTTTTTGTTCTTTTCCTTGCAAAATATCTTTGTACCATTACTTTATTTAGGATAAATGCTGGAAGGCCAAGGCTAAATAATTGTAATAACTTAGCTACCCTGATTGTGTCTTCTATATAGAAGTTACCCCGCTGATATAAAATCTCTATTAATAAATCTGAAATAAAAATAAGGCCAAATGCTGCAGGCATAGCGATTATAAAAGCAAATTTTATAGACTCTGCATATACTATCTTTGCTTTATCAAAATTTTTCGCTGCATAAAGCTTGGATAATGAAGATAGCATCACCGTGCTTATGCTAACACCTATCATAGATAAAGGAAATTGATATATTCTATCAGCATAAGCTATAGCTGCTATAGCTCCTGGAATTAAGCTTGCTATAGCTTGCATAACAAGTGCATTTATATGGCTTGCGCCTAAACTTAAAAAGATAGATAAAAATTTGCTGAAGAATATTTTTATATCCTCAGATATACCGATGTTTAAAGTAATTTTGGGCACTAAATTCATTTTATAAGCGCCATAATACATAGCTATTATCTGTACAATTCCGCTCAGTAAGAATAAATATGCGATAACATCAGAATTCCCAGAAATATAGCAACCTATAACTATTGCTATGCTAGATAGAGATGGTATGAAAGCGTAAAGTGCAAATTTGCCTCTACTGAATAGAAGTGATCCGAATATAGAGGCTATACATATTAAAAATAGATAAGGCATTGTTATTCTGCATAAATATATAATTTCACTATTTTCTAATATTCCAGGAGCAATAATTTTTATTACATCCTCCATGAATATTTCCATTATTAATATAAGTAGTAGCACTATCGCGCTTACATGCACACTAACTTTGAATATGAATGCATTAGCTAGTGAGGGTGACTCTTTATATTTCTCTGAATAAAAAGGTATAATAGCAGAAGACAAAGCACCTTCTGCGAATATTCTTCTAAAGAAATTAGGAAGCCTCAATGCTACATTCATAACATCTGCATTTTCTGAAGTGCCAAAGATATATGCTATAGATATTTCTCTCAGTAGTCCAAATATCCTGCATATTAATGTTCCTAATGCAAATATTATCCCCGCCTTAAACATTTTTTATTTTCTGTTATATTTTCTTCCTATATTTTTTAGAAAATGCTTCCAATTGCTATATCCACTTTTG
>JAUIKA010000024.1 GCA_030430995.1 Alphaproteobacteria bacterium | reverse complement strand
TCCCAGCATAAGATAGGATGAATGCAACCAATATAACCAGAGTATGAACATTTGTGAAATCTGGTATTAATGCTCCCCAAGATAGCTCTATTAATATTTTATTTCCATCTAATATAAATTTCATTGCTAAAGTAATGAGTAATAGAGCAGGGATTGATATGCCAAATATAAAACCTATTTTAGCAAGATGTGATACAAAATAAGTCCCATAAAAGCTAAGAAATGTTACAGTCCAGAATATTACTAAACATGAGATAGTTTTATAGCAAGGGCTTTGGTTTATGATATGTATATCAGTAGCGTAAGCCAATGCCCCTATTATAAAATATAGCATTGTTACAAAACCTATGCTGATTTGTAGCCATTGAAAGAAAATAGCAGCAAAACCCCACCGCTTTCCCAAAGCATGTGAACACCAATTGTATACTCCACCTTCTTCTAGGCCTTTTGTGGTAGCGAATTCTGCAGCGACGAATGCAACAGGAAAAAAGTAGCAGACAGCTGCAAAAATAAGGAAGAATACTAAAGACAAGCCGCTAGAAGCAAATGCTGGGTAGCTATACACAGTCATTATCATAGACCCTGTAAGCATGAGGAAGCTGAATAAAGACAGCTTATTATTGGATGTATGCATAAAAAATAATAATACTTATATAAACATGCTAGCAGCTATTATAAGCATTGTAAATGCCATTTAATAAATTATTATCTTACCTTGTATTTACCATGCTTTTTCCAATTAATCACTTGCATAATAATATACAGAGCATCATAATGTGCAACTATATATAAAAAAACAATAAAGCTAGGATATTACCTAATATATTCTTAATAATTCTTGAATGGACTTCATCATAAGTTTTTTAAAGCATAAATTCTTTCACTATATAATCACATATAATAAAATGCTCTTCTTTTAATGAAATAATAGATCCATCTATTTTTATGAAATCTATATATTGCTCAAGTTTTTTAGGGTTGATTTTATAACCAGAGAGTTTATATAGCTTGTCTAAATCTACACCTGTTTTAGAGCGCATTCCCATCATAATCATCTCATTAAATATCTCTTCTTTGGATAAAATAGTTTCAGTGGTTTTGCCATTTGTAGATAGCCCTAAGTCAGGGTTTTTAATTTCTTCTTTAGCTAGTATATTACCTTTTGTATAAATTCTGCTATGTGCACCCGGGCCAAGGCCTAGATATTCGTTATATTGCCAATATGATAGGTTATGCCTAGATTCATAGCCAGCTTTGCTGTAATTAGAGATTTCATAGGTTTTATACCCATATGTATCTAATATATGATTGGTATATTTATATAGCTTGCTCATTTCTCTACCACCCATAACATTCAACTTTCCATTCTTATATAATCTATGAAAAACAGTGTTAGGCTCTATTGTGAGTTGATATAAAGATATATGCTTCAGGTTTTCATCCATAGCATATGTTAGCTCTTCTTCCCAATACTTCTGCTTATATGTTGCGTAAATTAAATCTATAGAGACATTGCTAAAGCAATTTTTTGCTATATCTAAAGCATCTTTTGCATCTTTTGCATTATGGTTTCTACCTAGGAATTTTAACCTATCATCATCAAAAGACTGCACCCCTAGTGATATTCTATTAAAACCACAGCTTTTAAAAATATAGAAAGATTTAGATTCTACGGATGTAGGGTTTGCTTCTAATGTTATTTCAGTTTCTGAGTCTAAAATAGCTATATTAGCTACAGCTTCTATTATCCCTGCAGCTATTTTAGGTGGCATAAGTGATGGCGTGCCTCCTCCGAAATATATGGAGGATATATATTTATTTAGTAGGATGTCTTTATTCGCCTCTAACCTAGCTAAAAATGCTGCTAGCCATCTATCTGCATCAACCCCTTGCTTAGCTTCATGAGAATTGAAATCACAATATGGACATTTCTTTTTACAAAAAGGCCAATGTATATATATAGATAAGCTTTTATTCTGCCACATCTGCTACTACTTCTCTTACCTCCAGCACTTCAGGTATGTAATATTTCAGCATAGATTCTATACCATTTTTTAATGTAGAAGTAGATTGTGGGCAACCAACACATGCACCTTTCATTTCTAGAAACACTACTCCATCTTTAAAGTCTACATATATAATATCCCCACCATCCATTGCAACAGAAGGCCTTATCCTTTGGTCTAAAATTTCTTTTATTTCTTTTTCTATTTCAGAGTTAGAGACATCTTCACTAGGTTTTGTCTCTTTTAGTATTTCTTTGCCAGAGTATATATAGTTCATAATAATGTTCTCTATTTTACCCTCTAGATTTTCCCATTTATAGTGGCTTTTTTTACTCACTGTTATAAAATCTTTATACATGAAGACAAGAGCAACTCCGGGGATGCTGAAAAGTTCTTCAGCAAGTGGGCTACTACTGCAAATATCTTTGGATGCAAAATTCTTAGGATATTCAGAAATATTAACACCTAGTACAAATTTTATAGCATTAGGGTTTGGAGTAAGTTCTTTTTCTATATTCATTGGCTCTATGCAATATATGATATATTGGTAATTATACCAGTATATATTTTTATTTCATTCTTTTATTTGGGATAGCATTTTATCTAAAATATTTTTTTTATCTGCTTTAGTGATGTTCATATGTTGTGCTATTGTGTTTATAGCTTTTATTATTTCTGCTTTAGATAGTTCTGATGGCCATTTTAATTTGCGTAATGCTATTTGCACTTTTTTATTGTTAAAAATTTTTTTATTCATATCAAATATTTTTATTAAATTGTTATTGCAACTAACCAACCTAAAGTCGGCCATATGCAACTGTGAGTATTACACATATATGTATCACCTCTAAGAATAGTTATCTTTTTTTTATTAAAACACTTGAACTATCGGTAAAAAGAAATATATATGAAGATATAAATTTAAAATGAGGTTTTATGAGTTTTAAGCCACTTTATGACAGAGTAGCTATTCAGGTATCTGAAGAGGAAGAAAAAACAGTAGGAGGTATTATTATACCTGATACTGCTAAGGAAAAGCCTTCTCAAGGCGTTGTAGTTGCAACAGGGGAAGGTGTAAGAGCTGACGATGGTAAATTACATCCACTAAAAGTAAAAAATGGGGATAAGGTAGTTTATGGAAAATGGGCTGGTAATGAGGTAAAAGTTGATGGAAAGACCCTTATCATTCTTAAAGAGTCAGATATTATGGGAATAATAATTTAAACAGAGGTATTTAATATGGCAAATGAAAAAGAAATACACCACGGTAATGTGGCAAGAGAAAAAGTACTAGAAGGTGCAAAGCAATTAAGAGATGCAGTAGCAAAAACATTGGGCCCTAAAGGCAGGAATGTATGTATAGAAGAATCTTTCGGTGCTCCTAAAGTTACAAAAGATGGTGTTACAGTAGCTAAGGCTATAACATTGGCAGATAATGGGCTGAATTTAGGAGCTCAGCTTGTAAAAACAGTTGCAAGTAAAACAGCTGATATAGCAGGTGATGGAACAACAACTGCTACTGTGCTTGCCTATGCTATAGCCAGAGAAGGGCATAAAGCCGTTGCTGCAGGTATGAACCCTATGGATTTAAAAAGGGGGATTGATATGGCTGTTAATGCATCTGTTGCGCAAATAGAGAAATGGAGCAAGAAAATAAGCACGCAAGAAGAGATAGCTCAGGTTGGTACTATTTCTGCCAATGGTGATAAAGAGATTGGCACAAAAATAGCAGAAGCTATGAAGAAAGTCGGAAAAGAAGGTGTGATTACAGTAGAAGAAGCAAAAAGCTTTGGTTTTGAGGTAGATGTTGTTGAAGGTATGCTATTTGATAGAGGATATCTTTCTCCTTATTTCGTAACTAATTCTGAGAAAATGACAGTTGAGCTGGATAATCCGCTTATATTGTTATTCGAGAAAAAACTATCTTCTCTACAACCTATGCTTCCATTGCTTGAATCTGTAGTACAAAGCTCAAAATCTTTATTGATAGTAGCAGAAGATGTAGAAGGGGAAGCTCTTGCTACATTGGTTGTAAATAAGCTAAGAGGCGGTTTGAAAGTTGCTGCTGTTAAGTCTCCTGGTTTTGGAGATAGAAGGAAAGCGATGATGGAAGATTTAGCGATTCTTACAGGTGGGCAGCTAATAACTGAGGATTTAGGAATTAAGCTAGAGAAAGCTGATATCAAAATGCTCGGTAGTGCTAAAAAAGTTAAAATAACAAAAGAAGAGACAACTATTGTTGATGGCTCAGGCAGTAAAGCTGATATTGAGGCAAGATGTTCTCAGCTTCGTAGCCAAATAAAAGAATCTACTTCAGATTATGACAAGGAGAAGCTACAGGAGCGTTTAGCTAAGCTTTCCGGTGGTGTTGCAGTGCTTAAAGTTGGTGGTGCAACTGAAGTTGAAGTAAAAGAGAAGAAAGATAGAGTGGAAGATGCTCTACATGCTACTAGGGCCGCTGTTGAAGAAGGAACAGTTCCTGGTGGTGGAGTAACACTTTTATATTCAAAACATTGCTTAGAAAACTTGAAAGTAGAGAATGAAGACCAGAGAGTTGGCGTTAACATCATTGCTAATGCACTTTCTGCGCCTATAAGACAGATAATTCAAAATGCTGGTGATGAGAGCTCTGTTATTGTAGGTAAGCTACAGGAAAAAAATGACCATAAACATGGTTATGACGCTCAAAATAGAAAATATACAGATATGTTTGAAGCAGGAATTGTAGACCCAACAAAAGTTGTGCGTACAGCTCTGCAAGACGCAGCATCTGTAGCAGCTATGATAATTACTACAGAGAGTATAATAATAGATGCACCGAAGGACAGCAGCAAACAAGATGCTGGCCCTGGTGGCATGCCTCCTGGTGGTATGGGCGGCATGGGTGGTATGGATGGAATGTTCTAAATCCATAATTCTAAATTGTTAGCGCTGGCGCGGCTTGCTATTATATGGCATGCTGCGCCTTTTTTGTTGGGTTGATATTAATAGCTTTACTAAAAGATATAGCTGATAGCTTATTTTAAGAAAGAAGTTATTGAGGTACTATGGTTAAAGTTTTATAAAAAACTACTTGCATAATAATAATGTTAATATATTAACAGGCCAAAGAATTATCTTTGGCCTTATTAACTAAATAGGTAAAAATATGAAGAGAGATCTGTTTTAATTTTTTAGTAGTACTAACACAAATAATGCTTGTAATAATCTTGATTACACAGCTTTTCAACAATCAGATAATTGAAATCCATCTCCATCCGACAATTTAAAAACAGGTATAGCTGTTGGAACAACTAATAGCTTGATTAGTTGCAGTGATTACCCTACTACAAGATTCTTAATTAATAATGGCCTTACTCCGATTGTTGGAAGCATGGCAGAAGATAGCGATGAGAATAAAACTTCAGTTTCTGTGCATTTAGATAGACCAGATTATATAAACTCAGTTTTAGGGAATAACACAACACAATCAGATTACAATAATTCTGTTGCAGTTTCAGTAGATTATAAAATGGATTGGCACCATTATTACAATGCAGTACAGCATGGTGATGTAGTGTGTCAGCTGATATAGCAACATGGGCAGAGGCTTTTATGCATCTTAAGAATATAGTCCATTCAATATTTGGAGACCAGAAAGCTGTAAGTATGTCTATTGTTTCAGCATAGTTTTTTATAAAGATTATGTAGATAAGAATAAAATCGGTAAGGGGCCATATTTTCTATATGTTATATTATCTTTCTTACTAAGAATTAGTTTGATGTTTCTAGTCAATATATCTGTTTTATATTTTTTCTTTGGTAGTCAGAACATACATTGTCTATATAGATTACCAAATTCAATTTTTATAAAATAAATAAAACTTTAATTTATTGCAAATTTTTACTGATATATATGTAGTTATAAAAAAGATGATTAAAATCATTAAGTATCCTAAGAAGAAGGCTTCTATTTTTTCAATAGATATTCTACATGGATTTAATGTTATTAAAGATAACAGTTTTATTATATAGCTCGGCTCATATAGAATGATTACAGATATAATAGAGCGTCTTTCTATATAATTTGCTTATTTGACAATACTGAACCGAAATATGCTCAATATTTAATATCAAACCGTACTCACTAAATTGTTACAATTTTGTAGATAATCACATATCATAACATCTTCATTACTAATAAGTAGCATGATGTATTTAGTCAAATAACTTAAAATTAAAGATGCTCAAAACTCTTATAGCTATACAAGACTTTATTAGCGTTAGCATAATATATATGCTGTAACCAAACAGGAATAGCTTGCTGCTGAGTGCTATATTAGCTGCATGTATACTCAAGGCGCCTAAGTTAAAAGGGAATAGTATTACATCTGTGAGTATATTTGCTAAAAGTAAAACCAGGGCTAGTTTTAGAAAACTATTTTTTGTAATCATCTTGTAAACATTTTAGTCCAAAAGCTTTTAATGTTTTAGCTATAACAAAATATCTGATAAATACCTCTATTAAATGGTAAACATTTTTTGATTCAATCATTGTTGGCATAGCGTTTATTGGCACTATCCATAGAAGCATTTCAACTATGGATAGCGCTAACATTACTAATGCAAATTTACTGCATTTATCAAAAAGAAAATTTTTTAATTTATTCATTGTCATATTATATACTTTCTTCTATATATTTACCAAACTCCGTAGATTTGCAATCTGTGTCAGATATATGGCAATTATCATTAGCTTCCCTCATGCAGCTAAAGGTGCATTCTTTTACATTTTCCCAAGTGGAGCCTTTACTATTGTCATAATCTCTATCTCTTATTTCGTTTCCACCAAGATTGACATTCCCGGGGTCCCTATTTGCGTTTTCCTTCCAGCAATCCCTTCCGTCTCCTGACCTATCTCTTAAACCTCTTCCTATAATTTTATACACCAACCAAGTTAAATTCTACTTAACATATTTTTTAAAACCAAAATACAATATGGTGATATCATATAAAAAGAGGGTTATATCTTTAGTTATTTTTAATATATTACTATTTGTTTTATAAAGCATAATGCTAAAAATTGCTATTATCAGGTAATATATAATCACTACTGATATCAGAAAAACAAGTGTATTATATTTACGTATAATAGTAAAATTTTTCTCCATAGCTTCAGATATAGATTTATTTTCAAGTATTGTTATAGAGAGAACAAAGAAGTTAAATATTGTTATTATAACTCCTAAAAAATAATTTAACTGCACTGTAGAGAAGATAGCAAATTCAAATAAAGCAATCTGTAAAAGGCGTATTAAATACTCTTTTAAGCTGTATCTTGTTTTAAATAGAACTATTAGGGCAGAGCTATATAAACCCGTTAAAATAAAAATATGTATTACGTCACTTTCTAAACATGAGCAAGCATCATATATTCCATATATAGCAGAGAGAGAAGCTATATAAAAAGATAGAAAAATAAAAAGAGAAGAGAATCTAAAACTGCAATTTATTTTCATAATCATTAATTTTTTATTTTTAGCGCCCTGAAGTTAGAGCGCTAAAGTTTAATATAATAGAGATACTAATTCCAAAAACCATATTTTTCCAGTGTATCATGGTCCCTTTCTGCTTTAGAAACACAGTCTTTTATTACTTCTTTAGAGGTCTCTTTTATTTTCTCTCCATATTCTTTTACTCTTTCTATTGCCTTATCATTTTATTTTTGTGCTCTTTGCATTCCTTCTTTACTGGTTACACATGTAAGTCTCATAATTTTTACCTATTTAGTTAATAAAGCCAAAGACAATTCCTTAACTCGGTAATATATATTATTATGCAAGTAATTTTTACATAAAATTTTAACCATTATACATCAATTCCTTTATTTTCTCCTCTTCCGATATTCTATATATCAAAAATAAATTTGCTCCAGCATCCTGAGTGAAGAATATATCTATGCCATTATTCTGCAGTTTAATAACCTTCTCCATAGCTCTAAATGTAGCGTCATTAGAGTAGCATATCCCTACGCTGCTACATATGTTATGCATAGCAATGCTATTGCTCTGCGCTATCCTCCCGAAGTTTTTGAAGTCATCATCTTTTATAGTTTGCTTAATATCTTCTAAATCTAATTGAGAGTTTTCTATCCACTGGCCGTAAAAGTCACTCTGCATAGATTTTTGCATACCATAGGAAGAAGAGACTGTTTTCTCACTCCTATCGCATATATAAGGCGAGATCATAATATCGCTTAGGTTATATTCAAAAGCTTCTGCGTAGCTATCCATTCCATCAATCTCTATGCCTTTATTCCATATAGCAAAACCTGGTTTAATAACGGATCTAGCGCTGCTTCCGCTGCCTATTCGCGCAAGGATAGAGAGCTGCTTTTCTGTTAAATTCCAAGCAAATAACTGGTTCATAGCAAGCAATATTGCTGCAAAGCCTGAAGCTGAAGAGGCCATTCCACCACCTGTAGGCATATTGTTTTTTGTATTTATGGTCAGCGCTGTCTTGATAGGGAATAGCTTAACATAGCTTATTAAACGTTTTGCAAAATCAGAGTTATTATCTAGCTCTTGTTTATTTAACGTAACCTTAAAGCTATTGCTTACTGTGATTGCTGTGTTTGTTCCTATATTTGGTATAAGGTAAGAAAGGCTAGATGTTGTGGGTAGTTTAAGCTCTACATTTCTTTTCCCCCAATATTTTATTAGCGCTATATTTATAGGGGAAAAGCAGCTTGCAGATTCTGCGGATGGAGTCATAGCTTTATCTTTCAGGATTCTATATATAACGTCCTTAGCTTTCAATTCTTGCTCCATCTTCTTCTATATTAAGTAAAGTTATATCCTCTGCTATACTGAGAGGTGTTTCTGTAATGCCTATTACGCTATCTCCATAGCCAGCCCCTGAGATTTTAGCTCCATAACAGAAAGATCTTAATTTATGCAATAATTCTTCTAATTTAGGAGTGTTAGCACCTATGCTTTGATGGATTGCGCTATATATATTCATTAGCATTCCTAGCTCTTTCCAATTTTTGCTACCAATAGATGAGTAAGCTTTGGTAGTTATAAGCTCTGCAAGGTTAAAAATTTGATTATATATATAAGTATTATTGTTTCTTAATATTTCAAATTCCTTTACTGCCTGATTGCTATCTTTTTTAACTCCGGAGAACATGCTATAAATTTTTAGGTCTCTAGAGGGCATTTCATCTTTAATTCCTTCAGCAATATTATAATAGACAATATTGCCATATATACTTGCTGCTATATCGCTGCCTGAAAGTGCGCCTATATATTTTTTAGCTTCGTTAAATATTATATATTTACTATCTTTTATATTACTTATCTTTTTTGTAAAAAGCAAAAGTGCAGAGACAGTAGCGGCTATAGCAGCGCCTGAGGAGCCAAAGCCTAGCTTGTCTGAAAATTCTGATCTGATGGTTATATTGCATTTGACATATGGCGCTATAGATTCTTTAATCCTGCGTATTAATAGTAATTTTTGGGGGAAAGATTCTGTATGCCTGCCATATAAATCTGAATCTATTATATCTATATCACTGCTAGATATCTCTATAAATATTCTTCTATTTATTGCAGCTACCAATGCATGTTTTCCATATAGCACGGCATATTCCCCCATAAGCATTAAGCTTCCTGGGCAAGATATTTTAACTCTCATTTTTCTTTACAATATAATATGTAGAAAATGATACCAGTAATATTATAAAAATAATACAATATAAATTGCCTGAAATATTCCATATAAAAAGCATTAAAGTAATTATTTGCTTGCCCAGCCCTGCTCCAAGTATGCTCCCTATGCCTATTATAGAAATAGAAGATTCATTTTTAGCAATAGCATATTCGTAAGGAAGGGCTGCGCATGCAAAGGTGACGCCAGCTATTATGATAATAGCTCTAAAAGCTACTAAGGAGGATATTGAGGGGTTCGCTACCATATATATGAAAAATATGCTACCTATGATAGCTATAAATAATATTGAATGCTTTAATATATCTTGGGGGTTATATTTTTTTATTATACTAGCAATAATTGGTGCCAAGGCCATATCAAGAACTAAAAAATATGTAGTTTGTTTATATATAGCTTGATTTAATATTGTCTTAGCAAAAATATTTATAAAGATAAATGCTAGGATATATGTCATGTAAGAGAACATATTCAAAGATGCTATTCTCAATATTAGTTTCCAATGATTTTTTACTACATTTTTTAAATCACTATGGTTATAGAGTGTTTTTGGGAAGGTTTTACCTCTGATGAAAAAGTTATATATACCTATTATAGATGCAGCAAAGAATATTTTAGATATAGCAGCAGGGTGATTATTTGCAAATATGCTAATGCAAGAAGCAAGAATAATCCCTAGCATACTAGAGCTTACATGCATTCCTGACTTCATAATTTTATTCTCTTTATTTTGCATTAGCATAACTTTAGATAATGTATATTCTATTGCTGCAGAGGCTTCCGTTATAATTCTTGATAATATCAATATGATTATAATATTCTGATTCTCTTTTAATGTAAGGGCGAATCCTGTAAGAAAAGTTCCTATAGAGCACCCTATTATGGATATCTTAAAAAGCTTCATTGGTGATATCTTTTTTGCTATACTCCCGGATATAGCTATAGCTAAAGGCCTGATTACAAGGGAGATAAAATATATAGCGTATATATATATCAAGCTTTTCATATAGTTACATCCATAGAAGTATTGCGTTGCTATTATAGGAGCAAGAAGGCCGTATAGGGCGTTATCAAAATGCACCAAGCAATTAGATAATAAAACGGATAAGGTGAATTTATTATTTGCCATATAAAACTGTTGGCGAGAGATTTTCTGCCCTTAATGTTCCATCTATTCCCATTTTATCTAATATGGGCATTAAATATGCAAGGCTTTTTCTAAGCATTTTCCTTCTTTGACTAAAGGCATCATTAGTGATTTTAGAGAGAATTTTATATTCATACGCAGATGGTATATTTTCTTTTGGCTTTATATATATTACCTGAGATGTAACTTTTGGTTTTGGTGTGAATTTTTCAGCTTCTACTGTGCAAATATGCTTTGTAGTAAAGAAGCTTTGCATAGCAACAGATATGCGCCCATAGGCTTTGCTTGTGGATTCAGAGACAATTCTCTGAGCAAGCTCCTTTTGCATCATGATAACAGCTGCTTTTATATATGCTATATTATCTATTATTTTGAATAGGATAGGGGAAGAGATGTTATAAGGAATATTGCCAAGAATATAGAATTTATCATCAAAAATATTTGTAAGGTCAATTTTGAGAATATCTGCAAATATTAGGTTTTCTATGAAATCTAAATGGTCCTGCATTCTGCGGTCTATTTCTACCGCAGCAAAATGATTAGGTTTTTGTAGAATGATTTCACGAGATAAATCCCCCATTCCTGGGCCTATTTCAAGAATATTCTCATTAGACAAGTCTATATATGTAGCTATTATATGCAATGTCTCTGGGCATTTTAAAAAATTCTGCCCATATTTTTTCTTTGCAATAATCATATAACTAGGAAGCGTATTTAGAGTCTAGGATTCTTACATTTGCTCTTTTTTTCAATATATTGATATATCTATGGAATTGTGGCCCCATCTTCTTTTGCCCTATTATTTCTGATAGCATTGAATATTCATTGCTACTTATAGGGTCTATAGTCTTGGATTCCAAATATACAAAAAATACTTTCCCTTGGTGTTTAACTACGCTGCTTACCCCTGGTGATGAGTTTATATTATTTATTATACCTCTCATATATTCAGTAAAATTT
>JAUIKA010000023.1 GCA_030430995.1 Alphaproteobacteria bacterium | reverse complement strand
ATAAGCATTTATAATATAATGGTTTGACTATAATTATGCTTAATATTTTTTAGTAGCAAAAGCTGTATAATATGGTAGTAATTTAGCTATGCTATTAAAAATAGTGGGTATAAGCATCAGAAGTAATTAATTCTGTGTATCTATATGAAAGAAAAAGCAAGGTTAGTAGTAAGCTAATAATGGGGCATGCGTGATATTTTCTCTATTTTACTTTGGTGAGTAAGGATTTTATGTTGCTTTCAAGGTCTATTATTTTTGCTGTGGAAGGTGTCTTTATATCTTTATGTATAATTATTCTTAGCAGATTTGATAAAGACATTTTAGTTCAAGATTGTATCTATACAGGTTAATCTGGGCTCAGAATGAGAGTTTGAATAATTTTAATTCTACAAAAAAGCCATAATATAGTCATAGCAATAGGCAGAAATAATATTAAAAGAAGAATTTTATGATAATAAAAGCATAGATGTAAATCTATTGCTTATATGATATACATCTAGCTTTGCATTAATATAACCCGAGTTGCGGATAAGAGAAAATAACACTGTGCTTGAAGCAAGGGATAAAGAAATCTTAAAATATAAAAGCTTCTATTTTGACTATATTATAATGACTCTTCAATATTTAAAATACATCTCAAAATTATACCTTAAAGCAACTATCAAGCCTATTGGAAGCAAAAATTTGATGAAATATTTCAATAAGATAAATTTACCTTTAGGCTAGTTGGATGCTAAAACAAAAGCAGGTCTCTTATACGCAACTGGGGTTAATATAGCTTGACCATATTTTGTCATTGTAATATCTTACTCCTATAAGAGTATGGTAAAGTAGGTTATGCATCTCCTTTATTTTAACCTAACGCAAGATCTGCATCTATATCTGCCTGTGTATGTACATCAGATACTCCTAATAATATCAGCTCAGTTCCTTCTTTTGCTGCGTATACAAGATTTGATCCTGCGTCATAAGCACCGCATATAGTGCCTTCAGCATGTTCTTTCATTGCCTCAAATATTTTGGGGTTCATAAGAACCATCAAACCAGTTGCGCCTACTAATACAAATGCCGTAGAGTACTCAATAGTGCCTGCTGTTTTTGCTGCGTTATTAAAGAAGCATTGCTTTTATGAGCCGGAAGTGCAAAGCTTTGCAACTCCTTCAGCAGAAAATTTGGCTCTTAATGCATGAGCTGGTACTTCTGTTACATGCCAAAAGGCAGCCATTGTGGCAACGCCACATCTTGCAGCATCTAAGCTGAATGAAGCTGAAGCAGCGGCGGTATTTTTAGATCCAGACCATACTTTATTTAAATAGCTTTCATGTTGCTCTGTTTGTTCTTGCGTTTCTGTGCTGCTATAGTCACAGATTTTTACCGCTGTACTAAAAAGACCTGACATGATGCTGGTAATTGAGCTAAAATGGCCACTTTTTGCTTGTGCTGCTACTTCCTCTGCTTTTGAACCTGTCTTTATAGCTACCTCCCTTGTATTAGTTATTGGGCGGTCGCTATATATAGAGCTGGACACTATTCTTAAAGCATTTTGTAGTAGTTTTATAATAAATTAATTTAGCTTAATATTTATATCATATCAAGCAACTTAAGATTTATCTATGTCTAAATAATAATTAATAGAAATAAATAATTCTCTCTTTTGTGTTATGCGCTTGTTTTATATGGATTCAATATGCTTAATAAACGATTTATAAGTTGTAGTGATCAACAGAGCATCACACTTCGTGAAGTTGAGGCATTGTAATATAAAAAACTATTGCTGTAGAAAGCTATAAATAGACTTTTTAATATCAGATAATTTATTTTTGCTACTACTAGTGCTGACTATGTTAATATCTTTTAAATCCCATAATTTTATATTATTCATGATTTGTTGATATACATCATCCTGCTTCTTTTCAGAGAGTTTATCTGCTTTTGTAAGCACAATCTGCCAATGTTTATATGGCAATAGTAGCTCAATTATAGGAATATCTTTTTCCATAAACCCCCTTCTGCTGTCTATAAGCAGGTTAAACATTACATTATGCTTGCTAGCAAAAGACATGTAATCTTTCATCATAGGGAGGAAGTTATCTCCTGACTTAGCATATCCATACCCTGGGAGGTCCACTACTAAATATTTGCTTCCCCATAGGAAAAAATTCACCATTTGTGTGCGCCCTGGGGTTTTAGATGTTTTAGCGATATTATGATTAAATAGGGCATTTATAAGGCTAGATTTGCCAACGTTAGAGCGCCCTATAAAGGCTATATGTGGCGCTAGTGGCAAATTTGGAGTTTTGGAAAAAGATACCGCTGACTTTAGGTAAATGATATCTTTATCCCAAATATTGTTTTTCATTTTTTATATAACCTAGATATTAACATCTGTTGAAATATAGATAGAATATTACTCGCTGTCCAATATAGCAGCAGCCCACAAGGAAATTTAGCGAATATGAATAGGAAAACCAATGGCATCATCTTCATCATTTTTGCTTGTGCTGGGTCCATTGTTGCATTTGTGGGCGTAAGCTGTTGCTGAATATACATAGTTGCTGCCATTAACATAGCCCATATTCCTACATGCATAAACCCAGGAGGGGACCAATTGATATAGCCAAATGCTGTGAATATATTTGTAGGGTCCATTTTTGCTAAATCTGATATTAGCCAATAGAAATTTGCCTGCCTCATTTGCACTGCTATGCATAAAACTTTATATACAGCAAAGAATATTGGTATCTGAAGCAGCAGTGGTAAGCAACCTGCTACTGGGTTCACACCAGAAGCTTTATATAAGTACATTATCTCTTGATTCATGCGCATTTTATCATCCTTGCAGGATTTTCTTATCTCTTCAATTCTAGGCTGAAGTTGCTTCATCTTTTCCATAGATTTTAAAGAGAAATTTGCGAGAGGGAACATAATAACTCTTACAATTATAGTAAGTATAATAATGCTCAGCCCCATATCTTTGCAGATGTTAGATAGGAATATTAGTAAGAATAAGATTGGCTTTGTTAAAAAGTAAAACCATCCAAAATCCACTGCCCTATCAAATAACTGTATATTATAAGATTTTTTATATTTATCTATGATATTGATATTTTTTGGCCCTGCAAAAAACATATATGTTTCTGAATATTTTTCAGATGGGCTCAGGCTCTTCATTGAAGACAAGAAGTCCATTTGATATTTCCTATGGTTATTTTCATATGTTGATACGAAGTTGGTATTATAGAAGTCCTTTTTTGGCATTATATAAGCAGTAAGCCAATATTTATTAGTGAAGCCTATCCAGTCTATTTGAGCATTATTATAATTATACTGTTTATCTTTAATGTCACTATAACTTACTTCCTTTAGTTCGTCTGAAAGCACTGTGATTCCTCCTTGAAATACATTATCTTGGTCATCTTTGTTATGGTGGTTATGGTTTATAACGCCGTATGAAGAAAATTTAAAGTCTTGACCAGAGCTGTTCTCAATACTATTAGTAATGGTGAACATATAATTTTCATCAAGTTGCATTTTAACAAAAAACTTTACACCATCTTTATTGGTCCAAGAAAATGTGACTGGTTTGTTATTAGAAAGTTTATCATCGCTTGCATTCCATATTGTATTTTCCCCTGGGTGGTCTTGCTCTGAATATACTCCCATAAATGCAAAATAGGCATTTTTTGTTCCAGATGGGGAAAGTAGATGGTAGTCAGCGTTGTTATCCATAGATTCTTTATATTGCTTTAACTGCAAATTGTCTATGCGAAGGCCTTTTGTGCTGATTGAGCCTATTATAGATGGATTTTCTATATCTACTTTTTGTGTACTGCTTAGGGCCTCTTGAATTGTTGAGAATTCTTTTATTAAGCCAGGTATTTGATTTTGTACATAAGTATGTTGGTTATTAGTATTTGTTAAAGTTTTTTCAATTCTTGGTTTTTCATAAAATGTTTGCCAACCAAATATTATAATAAATGAAATAACAACCGCTATAATTACATTTTTAGATTCTCCCATTATTTTCGTATATAAAATTCACTATTGTTTTATAGTATATTTGAATTATAATCAAGGATGAATTTATATTTTCATCCAGATGAAGAATTTATTTAGAAGTTTTAGTAATAAAAACCTAGTTTTGGTTTTATTCTTTGCTATTGTGAGTGGAGCTCCTCTCGGTGTTATTATAAATGTTATTCAAAATTGGTTTCAAGATAAAGGGGTGGCTTTAAGTGTAATTACAGGTCTTCTTATATTTAAAATGTTTTATACATTAAAACCCGTTTGGGCCCCTATTATAGATGTATATAAGATTCCTTTTATAAAAGGAAGGAGGCAGGGGTGGATGATCCTTTCTAGTGCTATTATGGCTTCCTTTACATTATGGATGAGTTTTTTGAATCCTAACTCTGATATTATCTGTTTTAGATTTGCAATTGCAGGTTTTATTTTTTTCTCTGCTACATATGATATAGCTTGGGACGCTTGCAGAATAGAAATGTTGGATGAGGAGCTACAGTCTGAAGCTTTGGCAAATAACTCGGTAGGCTTTCGTATAGGTATGCTGATTAGCGTTTTGTCTTTTTGGGCATCTGAGAAGATATCTTGGAACATAATAATGTTTGGATATTCTGCATTCTTCATATTATCAGCAATGCTGATTTTACTATTTAATGAGCCTAAATCTGTTGAAGTGAAGCCAAAGATAAAGAACTTATATCTTTCTTTATGGGAATCAGTAAAGAATGTATTAAATATGCCTCTAGTGTATTTAATTATACCAGCTATTCTTTTTTATAAAGCTGGTGATGCAATGCTTGGTGCTGTAAGCACATTATTTTTCAGAAGCGTTGGTTATTCAAAGACAGATATAGTACATATAGTAAAGATATATGGCATGATAGCTTCTTTATTAGGTGGATATGGTGGTAGTTATGTAATATCTATGCTTGGTAATGCAAAAGCTCTTATTATATGTGGCGTTTTGCAATCACTAACCAATCTTACATATAATTGGGTTTTCTATGCAAGTAAAACTAAGATTAATTTGCTTATAGCTATATGCTCAGAGAATTTTACAGGCGCTATGGGCGCTGTTGCACTTGTTACATATCTTACAAGTTTTTGTAATAAGAATAGTTTTAACACAGGTACTAACTTCTCTCTTTTAGTTGCATTTGCAATTTTACCAAATTCTACACTTACTAGTATGTCAGGGACTATTGTTGAGTATTTAGGATGGAATAATTATTTTATTTTTACTGTAATTATTTCTATTCCTAGTTTATTATTATTTGGTTATATAGCAAATATTACTAGAAAAAACATTAATAATTCTGTATAACATAATATTAATATATCCTGTAATAAATATGAATTCAAAGTTATTTCATAGAGACCTTTGCTGTACATGATATAGTTATAAACTTTATAGAGAATATATATGACAAATATACAAGAACATATAGAATTAGATCATCGTGGTGAATATATGAATGAAAACCACAAGAATTACTTTCGTCAACAATTAATGCTGTGGAAGAAGGCGTTGATAGCAGAGTCAACAGATACCCTGGATCATTTAAAAGAATATGATTGGTCTGAGTCTGACCAGAATGATGCTGCTAATATGGAATCTGAAGTTTCATTAGAGCTGAGAACTAGGGACAGATATAGAAAGCTTCTAAGTAAAATTGAAGAGTCTCTGAAGAAAATAGATAATGATGAATATGGATTTTGTGAGGAGACTGGCAACCCCATAGGCCTGAAAAGGCTAAAAGCACGGCCAATTGCAGCTTTATGTTTAGAGGCGCAAGAAAGGCATGAGAATTATGAGAAGCAACATATAGATATGGACTTAATATTAAGGCAGTCTGAGCGTGGAATAAATACAAAAGCTTAAGTTCAATACATGCAAGAGGATACTATATTTGCTTTATCTTCTGCAAAAGGTGTATCTGGCATATCTGTATACAGAGTTTCTGGTAATAATGCTTTTGCAGTAATGAAAAAGCTGTGCAAAGGTTATAGAGAGCAGTGGCAGCCAAATCAGATATATCTTACTTCAATATTAGATGGTGATATTTTAATAGACATAGGATGTGTTGCTTTCTTTCAGGGGCCTCATAGTTTTACCGGCGAAGATGTAGTAGAATTTTTTCTGCACGGAAGCCTCGCTATAACAAAAATATTTACTGAAGCTGTTATAAAAACAGGATATAGCCGCGTTGCACTGCCGGGGGAGTTTACTAGGCGTGCTTTACTAAATAATAAAATGGATATGGTGCAGGTAGAAGGGCTTGCTGACCTTTTAAATGCACAGACTTTTATGCAGCATAAAAATGCTATTAAGCATTATTCACATGAGCTTAGTGATATATATATAAAATGGAGGAAAGCTTTATTGAATGTATCTGCTAATATTGAAGCATCTATTGACTTTTCCGCAGAAGATATACCAGGAGACCTATGGCATAAATCTCATGCTTTTGCTGAGAATGTCATAGCAGATATAAATAAAATGCTAGATGGCTCCACTGCAAGTAATATTTTAACTGAAGGTGCAAAAATGGTTATATTAGGCAGGCCAAATGTCGGTAAGTCTTCACTATTTAACTATTTATGCAAACAAGACGAAGCAATAATATCTAGCATTCCAGGCACTACAAGGGATATGCTTAAGGCTAGTATAGATATCAGAGGTTATAAGGTAATTTTAGTTGATACAGCAGGGCTCAGGGCGTCAGATGATGAAATAGAGCTAGAAGGTATCAAGAGGGCTAAGAATGCTGCTAAAAATGCGGATATAGTGTTAAGGCTTTATGATATATATGAAGAAAATATTACAGCCCCTGCTGAAAATGAGATTATTGTAATAAATAAAATAGATTTGGACAATAACCCAAAGAAGGTGCCAAACTCAATATATATTTCTGTAAATAAAGACATAAATATGGAAAAAATATATGATGCAATAGAGCGCAAGTTAAAGGCATTGGTAAATACACAGGAATCTATCATAATAAGCAATATGAGGCATAAACAATTGCTAATAAAGTGCAAGGAGGCATTAAATGGTTTTATTGACCAAAAAGACTTAGTACTTGCAGCAGAAAATTTGCGTATGGCTATTAGCTCCATCTCTAACCTTATAGGTGATATAGGTGTGGAGGATATATTGGCAGAGATATTCTCTAGTTTTTGTATAGGCAAATGATAGAGGGGCATTTTTTAAATAAAGACTTGTTAGATGCAACATCCGCTTGGCAAGAATATATATCAATCCAGAGGAATTTTTCTGACCATACTTTATATAACTATAGCAATGATTTAAATAGTTTTTTTAGATTTTTTATAGATTACAATAATTTAGAAAAAATATCTCTATGTGACCTGAAAAACACAGATATAAAGACATATAGAAGTTGGCTTGTAAGAAGGAAGAACTCAATGCAGAATTCTTCTAATGCAAGGGCTGTTTCTGCCATAAAGAATTTTTTTAGGTTTTTAAAATCAGAATATAAAATAGAAAGTGATTTTAATTTAATCAAGATACCAAAAGTGCCAAAGGCAATCCCTAAGGCATTAGAAATAGATGAAATACTACAAGCAGTAGAAAATATTGGCGTTAGTTCAGATTCTGCCTGGATCTATGCAAGGAATAAGGCAATTTTAATATTACTTTATACAACTGGTATTAGAATTAGTGAGGCTTTAGGGGTCAGGAGAGAAGATTTTATAGATAGTGAAAACTTAAGGATTCTAGGTAAAGGCTCTAAAGAGAGGATTATTCCTATGCTAGAAATAGCAAGGGAGAATATAGATAGATATCTAAATATAGTTCCATTTGCTATAGAAAAAGGGGATAAGATTTTTTTAGGGGAGCGTGGCAAAGCTCTGCAGGCCTCTGTATTTAATTCTATATTAAGAAAATTAAGAAGGCAGTTGAATTTGCCTGAACATATGACACCGCATTCTATGAGGCATAGTTTTGCCACGCATTTACTAGCAAACGGAGGAGATCTGCGCAGCATACAAGAGCTTCTGGGGCATAGCAGCCTTTCTACAACTCAAAGATACACTAAGGTTGCAACTCGTCACTTAGTTGCCGCAAAAAAGTTTCATCCATTTTTTTTTAAATAAAGTATTCCATAAGTTCCCTATTATCAAGCCATATTATGAATAAGCGTAATATGTCAAGTTTATATTTATGTTGTGACAAATATCAAATTTCTGTAAAATAGAGTAACAAAATTTCGTTTTATATGAATATTAAGATAAATAAAGAAAGAGACTCTTTGCTAACTAGTTTTGGCATTAGCGTATTAAAGGACAGGTATTTACTAGATGGTGAAGATCCGCAAGATCTTTTTAAAAGGGTTGCAAGTAGGTATCAGGATAATGATGAGCATGGACAGAGGCTATATGAATATATGAGCAAACTATGGTTTATGCCAGCAACACCTATTCTGAGCAATGGCGGTTCAGGTAGAGGTTTGCCTATTTCATGCTTTTTGAATGAGACTGATGACAGCTTAGAGGGGATTGCAGCCCTGTGGGATGAGAATGTTTGGCTTGCTGCTAAAGGTGGTGGTATAGGGAGCTTCTGGGGCAATGTGCGCTCAATTAATGAGCCTGTAGGGAGTAATGGAAAGACTTCTGGCATAATACCTTTTATTAAAGTTCAGGATTCACAAACTTTAGCAATATCTCAAGGCTCTCTGCGCAGAGGAAGTGCTGCTGTATATTTGCCTATATCCCACCCTGAAATAGAGGAATTTATAGACCTTAGAAAGCCAACAGGTGGTGACCCAGCAAGGAGGTCTTTAAATATACATCATGCCGTGACTATACCAGATGAGTTTATGAGGGCAGTTGAAGAAGATAAGCAATGGAACCTTATTAGTCCGAGAACTGGTGATGTAATAGACACAGTTCAAGCAAGGAGCCTATGGGTAAGATTGCTTACTATGAGAATAGAGACGGGAGAGCCATATATTTTATTTACAGATGCTGTCAATAAAGCTATACCGGAGCATCATAAAAAGCTTGGCTTGAAAGTTAAGATGTCTAATTTATGTAGTGAGATTACTCTGCCTACAGGGATAGACCATTTAGGTAATAATAGAACAGCTGTCTGCTGCCTTTCTTCCTTGAATCTGGAATATTTTTTAGATTGGCAAGATAATAAAGAAATTATCCCAGATATCATGAGGTTTCTTGATAATGTTCTACAAGACTTTATAGATAATGCCCCGGAGCAAATGAGCAGGGCAAAATATTCAGCAATCAGGGAAAGAAGCGTTGGGCTAGGGGCTATGGGCTTCCATTCATTTTTGCAGTCACAAAATGTTGCAATAGAATCTGTGATGTCTAAAGTATGGAATAATAGAATATTCAAACATATACATAAGCAGACTAACCAGGCATCCAAAGATATAGCTAAGGAAAGGGGCGCATGCCCTGATGCAAAGGAAGCAGGGGTTGAGTTAAGATTCTCTAATACTACAGCAATTGCCCCTACTGCATCAATTTCTATAATTGCTGCTAATACCTCCCCTGGTATAGAGCCTTATGCTGCTAATAGTTATATACAAAAAACATTAAGTGGTTCTTTCCATGTAAAGAATAAGCATTTAGAGAAATTGCTAGAAGAAAAAGGGCGCAATTCTGATGCCGTATGGTCTAGTATTACAACTAATGAAGGCTCTGTTGCGCATTTAGATTTTTTGTCTCCTGAAGAAAAGGAAGTGTTTAAAACAGCCCATGAGATTGACCAAAGATGGGTTATACAGCTCGCAGCAGAAAGGACGCCATATATTAGCCAAGCGCAGTCTTTGAATGTGTTTTTAGTAGGGAACGCTACTAAGCAATATCTCCATGATGTACATTACACTTCATGGAAGCTTGGCATTAAGAGTATGTACTATCTGCGCTCCACTTCAATTAGAAGGGCAGATAAGGTTTCTCACCAGATAGCACATGAAGTAGAAGAGAAAGAAAATAAGGCAAATTTTGAAGAATGTTTAAGCTGCCAATAAATAATTAATACTAAAAATAATTTATATGTCACTATTAAAAGCAAAACCTGTGTATAAGCCATTTCATTATCCTTGGGCTTATGATGCATGGTACACACAACAGAAGCTACATTGGCTCCCGGAGGAGGTTTCTATGGCTGAGGATATCAAGGATTGGAAGAATAATCTTTCACATACAGAAAAGCATTTGCTTACACAAATATTCAGGTTCTTTACTCAGGCAGATATAGATGTGAATAATTGCTACATGAAGAATTACTCAAGAATTTTTCAACCAACTGAAGTGCAGATGATGCTTTCGGCTTTTTCTAATATAGAGACAGTACATATAGCTGCTTATTCATATTTGCTAGATTCTATAGGGATGCCAGAAATAGAATATGAGGCTTTCTTAAAATATAAAGAAATGAGGGATAAGCATGACTACCTTCAGCAATTCAACCCTGAAGATAAGTCTGATATAGCTCTTACTTTGGGGGTTTTTGGTGGCTTTACAGAAGGCTTGCAGCTGTTTTCTTCTTTTGCAATATTGCTTAACTTCCAACGGTTTAATAAAATGAAAGGCATGGGGCAGATTGTAGCTTGGTCTGTAAGGGATGAGTCACTACATATAGAGAGCATATTAAAGCTTCTTAAGGTGTTCAGAGAAGAAAACCCTGAGGTATGGACAGAAGAGCTAAAAAGTAAGATATATAAAGCATGTGCAACAATTGTGCATTTTGAGGATGCCTTCATAGATTTAGTGTTTGAATTAGGGCCATTACAAGGGCTAACGCCAAGAGAGGTAAAGAAATACATAAGATATATAGCGGATAGGAGATTGATTCAAATGGGGCTTAAAGAAATATATATGGTAGAGATTAATCCGCTACCATGGCTAGATGAAATATTAAATGGTGTAGAGTTCACTAATTTCTTTGAAAATAGAGTGACTGAATATTCTAAATCTGCCACAGAGGGGAATTGGGAAGATGTATTCGCTGCTATGGATAATAATAAAGGTAAGCAGAAAGAGTTATTTACACAAGCAACATGAACAGCCTAGAGAAAAAAATTTCCCTTACTGGGGATAGGCCAACTGGCCCTTTGCATCTTGGGCATTATATTGGCTCTTTAGTTTCAAGGGTAGAAATGCAGGATGAGTATTTGCAATATATTATGATAGCAGATCTGCAGGCTCTAACAGATAATTTTGATAACCCTAAAAAAGTACAGGATAATATAGCAAATGTTGTGCGTTCTTATTTGGCTTCAGGTGTGGACCCGAATAAAAGCGTTATTTTCCTTCAGTCACAAGTAAGCGCTTTGGCTGAGCTCACAATATATTTTCTTAATCTAGTTACCTTAGCCAGGCTTCAGAGAAACCCTACTGTGAAGCAAGAGATATCTCAGAAGGGCTATCAGAATGATATCCCAGTAGGGTTTTTATGTTACCCAATAAGCCAAGCAGCTGATATATTAGGTTTTAATGCGGATGTTGTACCTGTGGGGGATGACCAATTACCAATGATAGAGCAGGCCAATGAAATTGCAGAAAAATTTAACCGTATATATTCATGTAATGTTTTTAAGCGTGTTTCAGCCAAATTGACTAAGAGCTCAAGGCTGATAGGAATTGACGGTAAAGCAAAGATGAGTAAATCTTTAGGCAATGCAATTTATTTATGTGATACTTCAGAGGAGCTAAAGAAGAAAGTATTTTCAATGTATACAGACCCAGGGCATATAAAGGTTACAGATCCTGGCAATGTAGAAGGTAATGTTGTATTTTCTTATTTAGATGTTTTTGCACCTAATAAAGCAGAAGTAGAAGATTTAAAGGAGCATTA
>JAUIKA010000022.1 GCA_030430995.1 Alphaproteobacteria bacterium | reverse complement strand
TAGATACTTTAGAAGGCTTCTTAAAGCGTAAAGGAAAGATATCTGAAAGTTCTTTGAGTGAATATATACTAGAATATGTAGAAATGCATTCATTAAATTTAGATTCTGAACCTAAAATTGAAACCAGAATAGCTTCTATTTCAGATGATATTGCATATCTTTCTCATGATGTTGAAGATGCTATTAAATCTGAGGCGATATCAATAAAGCATATAAGAGATATAATAGGTGATATAGAGAATTATTCTGAATTTAATATAACGCATAGTATAAGCAATTTTTTTATAAAAGATTTAATAGAAAATAGTAGTCTAGATAAGAATCTAATATCATTTTCTGATGATATGAAAACAAAAATGATACGTCTTAAAAAATATATGTTTGAAAAGCTGTATACTACAGATAAAGTAATTAAGCATTGTAAAAAATATGAAGATATTATAAGTGGCTTGTTTTATTATTATATGGAAAGTAATAAAGCAATTTTTTATGGATTAGATGAAGGAGAAAAAGCCATTAAAGTATGCGATTATATCTCTGGCATGACAGATAGATTTGCCATAGAGCAATTTGAGAAAAAATGTAATATAAAAAATATATGGGTATTATAAAACAGTTAAGGGAGGATATTTACAGCCTTGTCACAGAAGTTTTTAATGTAAATAGCCATGATGATATTGTAGTAGAGCTTCCTAAAGACCCTTTAAATGGAGATTTAGCGAGCAATGCAGCTATGGTGCTGTCAAAAGAGTTAAAAAAATCTCCTCGGGAAATAGCGATGGAGCTAAAAAAAGAATTGGTTAAATTGCCCTATGTTGCACATATTGAAATAGCAGGCCCTGGGTTTATCAATTTTACCCTTCAAGCTCATATATGGCAGAATGCTATCTCAGATATTTTAGATAGAGCTGAGTATTATAGCAAATGCAATATAGGTGAGGGGAAAAAGGTTAATATAGAATATGTTTCCTGTAACCCTACTGGCCCTATGCATGTGGGGCATGGTAGAGGGGCTGTATATGGCTCAGCTTTGTCAAGATTAATGAGAAGGGCAGGTTATGACGTTGTAGAAGAATTCTATGTTAATGACACAGGCAAACAAATATCTATTTTAGCTAAGAGTATACATGTAAGATATATGCAACTTTTTGACCCTTCTGTCTCTATTGATGAAGAAGATTTTTATTTGGGAGAGTATATTATAGATATAGCAAAGAAATTGCGTGTTGAATATTCGGATTCATTAACAGATTTCACATCACAAGAGAATATAGATAAAATAAAGAATTTTGCAATAAATAATATTTTATCTGACATAAAGCAAGACCTACAAGACCTTGGTATAAAGCATGATGTATTCTTTTATGAATCTAGCTTATATAAAAATGATGATGTAGATAATGTCATAAAATATCTTCAAAGTAAAAACATGGCTTATGAAGGAAAGTTACCCAAACCCAAAGGATCTACCCCCAAAGATTGGGAAGAAAAAGATATGCTATTGTTTAGAAGTGCAAATTACGGAGATGATATAGACAGACCTATAAAAAAACAAGATGGTAACTGGACTTATTTTGCTTCTGATATAGCCTATGCAAAAAATAAAATAGATCGTGGCTTTGAGCATATAGTAATGATACTTGGTGCTGACCATATGGGCTATGTTAAGAGGATGCAAGCAGCCATTAAAGCAGTTTCTGGAGATAAAGACATTAAATTTAAAGTGGAATTTTGTCAGATTGTGACTTTTGTAAAAGATAATCAAAACCTAAAGATGTCTAAAAGAGATGGTGTTTTTGAAACCATAAAAGATATATTAGCAGATATAGGAAAAGATGCTTTCAGGTTTATGATGCTTACAAGGAAGAATGAAGCTCATTATGAATTCAATGTAGATAAGGTAAAAGAATGCTCTAAAGATAACCCTATATTCTATGTACAATATGCATATGTACGTGCAAAATCTATTATAGAGAATGCTATGCAGATGGCGCCAGATGCATATAACATTTACTATTCTAAACAAAGTAACCTTAGCCTTTTAAGCAGTGAAGAGGAGCTGCATTTAATGAGGAAAATGGCATTTTGGCCTCATATAATTAGGTCATCAGCTATGAATTATGACCCTCAAAAAATAGTGTATTATTTGCAAGAGCTAGCATCTGAATTTCATAGTCTTTGGAGCCTCGGAAAAGATAAAAATAAATATAGATTTATTATTCCTGAAAATCAAGAGCTTACAGCTGCAAGATTAAGTTTTGCCAGAGCATTCTCTATGATAATAGCAGATGCTATGGATATACTTGCGGTTGACCTTGTAGAAAAAATGTAAACCAATAAGAAGTAATAAGAAATGACAGATTATATATATGTAATGAAAGGGCTTAAGAAGTCTGTAGGAGCTAGGGTGTTATTTAAAGAGACTTATTTGTCTTTTTTCCCTGACGCTAAGATAGGAATAATAGGGCCAAACGGATCAGGTAAGTCTACTCTAATGAAGATAATGGCGGGGCTTGATAAAGAATTTGATGGCGAAGCATGGGCTGCTAAAGATGCTAAAGTTGGCTATTTAGCCCAGGAGCCTCAACTAGATAATAGCAAAACTGTTATAGAAGAGATATATGAGGCTGTTGGAGAAAAGAAAGCCATATTAGACGCATTTGAAGATATTAGCAATCAATTCACAGCAGAAGGGCTTACAGAGGATGATTTTAATGACTTAATAGAGAAGCAAGCAAAGTTGCAAGACCAGATAGATGCTCAGGACTTATGGGGAATGGAGAACCAATTGGAGATGGCGATGAGCGCTTTGGACTGCCCAGATAAAGATAAAACTATAGAAAATCTTTCAGGTGGAGAAAAAAGAAGGGTGGCTCTATGTAAGTTGCTTCTTACGCATCCTGATATATTATTGTTAGATGAACCAACTAACCATCTGGATGCTGCATCTATTGCCTGGCTAGAGGATTATTTAAAGAATTATTCAGGCTGCGTTATCATCATTACCCATGATAGATATTTCTTAGATAACATTACTCAGTGGATTTTAGAAATTGATAGGGGAAATTGTGTGCCTTGGGAAGCAAATTATTCCACTTGGTTAAAAAAGAAACAAGCGAAATTAGAATTAGAATCTAAACAGCAGGAGCAAAACAATAAATCTTTAAGGAAAGAATTAGATTGGATAAACCATGCGAAAGCAAAAAATAAAGCTAGAATCAGTGCATATTATGAGCGCGCAACTGAGGCTGAAAACAAAAGAGTTCAGCTAAATACACCTCAGATTATTATACCAAATGGTCCGAGGTTAGGGGATGTTGTAGTGCGTCTTGAAAATATAGGAAAGAAATATGATGATAAAGTGCTAATGCAAGATTTCTCATGCATTATTCCCCCTGGAGCTATTGTTGGAATAGTTGGTCCAAATGGAGCAGGAAAGTCTACTTTATTTAATATGATTACAGGAAAAGAAAAACCAGATTCGGGTAAAGTTGTGGTTGGCTCTACAGTTAGCCTTGGTTATGTGGATCAGAGCAGGGATGATTTAAGTGATAAGAAGAATATATGGCAGGAAATATCAGATGGGCAAGAAGAAATAAAAGTTGGTAATAGCACAATAAAAAGCAGGGCTTATGTAGCTGCCTTCAATTTTAAAGGTGCAGATCAGCAAAAAATAGTATCTCAGCTCTCTGGTGGGGAGAGGAATAGGGTACATATGGCAAAGCTTCTTAAAATGGGCGCTAATGTAATATTGCTTGATGAACCTTCTAATGATTTAGATGTAGACACAATTAGGGGGTTAGAAGCAGCGATAGATGACTTTGTAGGATGCGCTATGGTTATCAGCCATGATAGATGGTTTTTAGACCGAATAGCTACACATATTATATCTTTTGATGGCCCAAACCCTATATGGTTTGAAGGTAACTATATGGAATATAAGCAATATGCTGAAGATAAGCTAGGTTATGATTTCAGTAATGCAAGGCAGAGAAGAAAAAAACTGAGTAAATATTGATATGCTGGTAAAGTTTGGTTTATAAACATTAGTTTACATTAAGAATAGTTTTTGATAACATAAATTCATACCATCAAAAACTATATCTTATGGAAGAAAATTCATCATCTAATCTATATAATACCATTAAAGGTGAAGTGCAAACTAGAGCAGCAAAATATTTGTTTTTTGCTATAGGTGCGTCAGTAGTAAAATATATATCTCCAAAAACAGATCTTACAAGTGAAGCAAATCAAGAACTTTTAAGTAATATTACAGAAAATCTAGCGACATTAGCCACTAGTGCATATATGTATACAGTTGATCCTAATAACATAGAAAATGTACAGACAATGGCCAGCACATTAATGAGTTTGGGAGGAATATGCGAGGAACAAGGATTGATTTCTACTAAGGTTTTCTCAAATGCTATTTGGGGGCAAAATAAGTTTGAATTAGGGGCTTCAGGAGCGGAGTTATATAAAGGTGAGAGGGGTATTGATGATATAGATAGAATTAGAGACTTTGTAGATAAAATGAAAGGAAATAATTTTCTTGGAAAGAATATAGATGATCATATAGAAGATAAAATAGGTATATCATCGATGTAGCAAGGAATCAAAGATACAATTGTTAATTCAATAAATGAGGCTTCTAAAATGTTAACATCGTCTCAACAACAAGGGGAAGACATTTTTTATGATGCTAGGGATACTGCAGAAGATAAAATAGCGAGGTCTAATTCATCTAAACAACAAGGAGAAGACATTTTTTATGACGCTAGGGATACTACAGAAGATAAAATAACAAGATCTAATTCATATAAGGAATTAGGAGCGATAATAGAGAAAATGGTTAATAATACGCCTCGTAACACTGATGTTAATAATCAAAAAGATAGTAAAGGCTTAAATATTACAAAAAAAGGCGTAGGAAGAAGTATATAAAAATCAGAAGTATTGGATCTACAATAGATTGTTTTTGCCCCATAGCTACATATATTATATCTTTGGGGCTATATAGTTTTAAGGTATTAGAATAAATTAGGTTATGATTCCAGCGGTGCACAGCGTAGAAGAAAAGAGAGGAGTAATTTTTAAAAATTCAGTAGATATTCTTCTGTATTTATAGTTTTTAGATTAGTAGAAGTGATTTTAGAAGATTTATTATCTAAGTATATCTAATGTTATTACAGAGAAAATGTAAGCTAACCCAAACTGCGGATAAGAAAACTATCTAAAAATATTTATTCACTATATTTTATGGTTAATTATATTTATTATTAATTTTCAACTTGCTAAAGAGTTCTATATACCTTTAAATAGCTTTAAAGATTAGTTTTAGCAAAATTGATGCAAAAATAATCTGTACTGTGATAAAAATAACTCCTATGTTTTTATATCAAATCTCTAGAAATAAGCATTCAAGGTAGTTACTTTACCTTCTTAAATGCAGTTAGGGTTAAGCTAGAGTAATATAAAATGATTATAGGTTATAATTGGTTCTTTCTGCTTAAAGATTTATCCATAAGCTTATTTTTTTCTCAATATTGCTTAAGTTGGGAGAATAAGCAAGAAGATATTCCAAAATATTTGATCTGCTTTTGGATAGGTTAATGTTTTTTATATGTTATGCCTAAACTCTTTATATCGTTACAGATACATCTCTGGCTTACGCCCAATTTCTTTCGTATTGATAGCTATTAGGATATCTGCTTATATCTTTATCCTAAGTCTATCATGTTGATTTTAGTAAGTGGCTTATTGGCTCTATTTTATTATGCCATCTTACCAAACTTGCCTTACCTATGTTAAATCTTTAAGAAGTTTGATCCTTCGCTTTTACTTGCAACATATGCTACCTGAATTTGAATGGATATGTCATACTTAAATGGCTCCTTTATAATTATTTTATAGCGCTTTGGCTATATTATAGAAGAAAAGAGTTATATGAAATATTAAGAATATATCCTAGGAGCGCAATATATTGGCATTATGGTAACAATTAAGCATAATATGTGTGTGTGTGGGCCCCAGCCAGCCACCATTACACAGGTATTCTAAGGCCTCTTATCGTCAATTATCTTATGCTATTTTGGCCATCACTGGTTAAAACCTGTTTGATAGATTAGTTGATAAAGAATATGTATAGTAAATATTAAGCGTTGTTTGCTCCCTTATCCATACCACTATTTATAGCAAAGCTGCTTAGCTTTTTCTATAGCTTCCTTTACTGAAGGCAAAGTTAGTTTTTCAAGATTTTCTGCATATGGCATTGGTACATCTTTGCCGCATAGAACTTCTACCGGAGCATCTAAATAATCAAAAGCCTCAGATTGTACTATAGCCATTATAGAACTTCCAACACCTGCAAAAAACCACCCTTCTTCTATTACAAGCATTCTATTTGTTTTCTTAACAGAGCTAATAAGGCATTCTTTATCTATTGGCCTTATTGTAAGAAGATCTATAACTTCTGCTGAAATTCCATCTTCTTTTAACTTTTCTGCTGTTTGTAATGCAACATCCATTTGTTTGGAAAAACTAACTATTGTAATATCATTGCCTTCTATAACGATTTTAGCTTTACCTATCTTAGCGTCTGACTCTTCTTCTTCAAAAGAATTACCATACATCATCTCATGCTCCAAAAATACTACTGGATTTGGGTCTTGTATTGCTTGTATCAATAAAGCTTTACTATCTGCGGCATTATATGGAGCTATTACTTTTAACCCTGGTATATGGCTATATAATGCTGCAAAATTTTGGCTATGCTGAGCCCCAACTCTTGCTGCGGCTCCATTTGGCCCTCTAAATACTATAGGGCATTTAACAGTCCCACCAGACATGTAATATGTTTTTGCAGCAGAGTTAATAATATGATCAACAGCTTGCAAAGAAAAGTTAAAAGTCATGAATTCGACAATAGGCTTTAACCCAGCCATAGCCATTCCAACCGCCATTCCAGCAAAGCCATGTTCTGTTATTGGTGTATCTATAACCCTTTTATCTCCGAATTCATCCAATAAACCTTGGGATACTTTATATGCTCCTTGATATTGTCCTACTTCTTCACCAAGCAATAAAACATTATTATCCAACCTCATTTGCTCCGCCATTGCATCTCTTAATGCTTCTCTTACTGTAATCATATTACTCCTCTATTAATACATCTGTATACAATTCTGCTACATCTGGTTGATTGTCCTCAATAGCTCTATTGCTTGCTATTTTTATATCTTCTCTAATAGATTTATCTATATCTTTTAACTTATCTTCAGTAGCGTAGTTATGTTTTAAAATGAAATCCTTCATTTGCTCTATAGAATCTATATTTTTATATTCTCCTACTTCTTGTTTTGTTCTATATTTTGCAGGGTCAGACATTGAATGTCCTCTGTATCTATAAGTTACTACTTCAAGAAGCATAGGGCGAGACTTTTCCCTTACATAAGACATTGCAGATTCTATTTCATTATATATATTATTATAATTCATAGCATCAACTTTTTTTCCAATGATTCCAAATGCTTCTCCTCTTTTATGCATCATGTCAGGCATAGCGCAGCTTCTAGAAATATGTGTGCCCATACCGTATAAATTATTTTCTACAACATATAAAACAGGAAGATTATATAAAGATGCCATATTAAAAGATTCATATACTTGCCCCTGACTTAAAGCTCCATCACCTAAAAATGCAATTGCTATATTATTATTGCCTTTATATTTATTTGCAAACGCAATGCCAGTACCTATAGGAACCTGCGCGCCTACTATACCATTTCCACCATAAAAATCTTCTTCAATATTGAAAATATGCATAGATCCTCCTTTACCTTTAGAGCTTCCTGTGTTTTTACCCATGAGCTCAGCAAATATTTCATGAGAAGTCATACCGCTTAGTAAAGCCAGCCCGTGGCATCTATAGCTTGTTATGATTGCATCACCTTTGTATTTTGCATCTATTGTAGCAGCAGCTACTGCTTCTTGGCCTATGTATAAATGACAAAATCCGCCTATATAGCCCATTCCATATAACTGACTACATTTTTCTTCAAATCTTCTTATAAGAAGCATTTTTTGATAAGAGGCAATTGCTTGTGATTTATCTATAGACATTATTTTGATATAATTTTTCAGTCTAGTTAATTATAATATAATTATAGTTTTAGTACAAATACTCAATGGTATTTACATGCCTTTTATGCTATATCCGCAATCTACAAAATGATTTTCGCCTGTAACGCCGGTAGATAAGTTACTTAAAAGATACACGGCAGATTTTGCTACATCACTTGTGCTACAATTTCTTTTTAAAGCAGAAACAGACTCATGATGAGCTAGCATATCTCTAAAGCCGCCTATAGCACTTGCAGCTAAAGTTTTTATCGGCCCGGCAGATATTGCATTTACTCTAATGCCTTTCTCTCCCATATCTGAAGCTAAGTATTTTACAGAAGCTTGTAGTGCTGCTTTAGCAACTCCCATAACGTTATAGTTAGGGATTACTTTATCTGCTCCATAATAAGTTAATGTTACAATTGAAGCCTCTGTATTCATAATGGGCTCAGCATGTTTTGCAATCTCAGTTAAAGAATAGCAGGAAATATGCATGCTATTTAAAAAATTATTTAAAGAAGTATCTATATATCTTCCTTTTAATTCATTTTTATCAGCAAAAGCTATGGAATGAACTATTCCATCTAAATTACCCCATTTTTGTGATAGATCTGCAAATAACTTTTCTATAGAAGAACTATCAGTTACATCACATTCGAATAGCATAGCTTCTACTTCTTCTGCCAATGGAATAGCTCGTTTTTTTAGAATTTCTCCTTGATATGTAAATGCAAGCTTTGCGCCCATTTCATAGGCATGCTTTGCTATTGACCAGGCAATTGAATTACTGTTAGCAATGCCCATTATAAGAATTTTTTTGTCTTTTAATAACTTCATTTGCAATATATTTTATATTTTGCTAAACATATTATGACTATATAGATAATAATGTCAACAAATTTAATCTAAGAGGTTTTAAAAAGGAAATAGTAGAATTAGCTAGATTAATATAGGGCTATAAACAGAAGTTTATATTAAAATAGGTATAATATGGATGATATAAGCTATAGAAATATAATTAGATATCACGCTATAGCCAAACCAATACAAAATAGATTTTCGTAAAGCAAGCTTGAGTTTTGCTTAAGTAGCAAAGATGGGCACAGGTTAAATCTTTAAAAAACAAGAATCAATACTCTATTGATGATCTGTTTAAAAATTATTTAGCGTAACTATTTTATATTAATCAAAATATATAAGTTAGATTTTTTCCTGTACAAACTTATTAATATAAATAGATAGTAGCAATGCTATGTCTTTTATAGGTATTTTTTAAATCAAGCTTAAGAAAGCGATTACGGCAATATTTAACAAAGATTTTTAATCTCTTCTTCAGATAACCCCGTAGATATAGATATGGTTTTTATATCTATTTTTTGTTCCAATAGCTTTTTTGCTATTTCTATACTTCTTTTCTCCATACCTTTCTCCATACCTTTCTCTGTAGCTATACGTATTAAATAATCTTCAGCAGCTTGATTATCCATAACGCGTTTTATCTCCTGCTCATAAGCTATCAATTCTTGCTCTGTCCAGTTGAATTGATCTAAAGCTTCGTAAGCTCTTTTTATAACTATATCACTACCTATTATATTATCTAAATCTTGTTGCTTAGTTTTATATGCATATTTAAAAAAATAACACCATTTTTCTGCCATACTATGTAGCTCATCTATCTTCTCTTTTTTGAATTTAGGTAACTCTATAAACGTAAAAGAGAAATCCTTCAGATCATGCTCATATGTTTTTTCATCCATCATGATATGTCTAGATATATAATTTTCTTTATCTGTAAATATTTTATAATCACTGATAGCAATAAATATTACAGCTTTTAAATCTTTATATCTAGCTCCTTCTTCGCTACCTTTCTTTAATTGCCTGGAATATGCTTTTGCGGCATAATATTGAGCCCTTTTTGTGAAGCCTTCTTGAGGGGAAACTTGCATCTCCACTATAATCTGCACTCCATTAATAGCTCTACATAATACATCCACTATACTTTGCTTCCTATAAGCTATATCCGGGTCTTGCACGGGTGAGAGAAAACTAACTTCTTTGATTCTCTCTCCATCTTCATATTGCATAATATCATTTATAAACTCAATTAATATATCTTTATTCCTTTCAGTTCCAAAGATTCTCTTAAAAGCTATATCATTTTTTGGGTCTAAATATCTACTTACTGGCATAATTGTTATAATTTTAAAATATATATTTATTATAGCAGATTCAGTAAAAAAATATTATGATATTTAAAATCAATATTATTATATAAATAATAATAAATTACTTGTAATACTAATATATTTTACTTTCTATTCTTTCTTAAAAAGCTAGGAATGTTATATATCTTAACTCCATTTTCTTCCTTAAATATCTGGGGTTTTTCTTTAGTTTCACCGCTATATGCATCATTTGTTGCCTCTAAAGAAAGCTGCGTTTGCATTTGGTTACTTTGATTGTTATGTAAAATTTTATCAGGGTTAATACCTGTTGCTACAACTGAAACTCTAATAGTACCTTCTAATTCTGGGTTAAATGTAGAGCCAAAAATAATATTTGCAGATTCATCTCCTATTTCCTGCCTAATTCTATTTGCTGCTGAGTCTACTTCAAATAAAGTAATATCCTTTCCTCCGGTTATATTAATCAAAACACCTTTAGCTCCCTTCATGGAGGTTTGGTCTAATAATGGGTTAGATATAGCAGCCTCTGCTGCAACTATAGCCCTATCTTTATCTTTAGCTTCACCAGTTCCCATCATGGCTTTACCTTTCTCATTCATGACAGCATGAATATCAGCAAAATCAAGATTTATAAGCCCTGGCATCATCATAAGGTCTACTATGCTTCTAATACCTTGATATAATACATTATCTGCCATCTTGAAAGCATCTCCAAATGTAGTGCTCTCATTAGAAACTCTAAATAGATTTTGGTTAGGAATCACTATCAATGTATCTACATGTTTTTGCATTTCTATCAAGCCTTTTTCTGCAGTTTTACTTCTATGGGCTCCTTCAAAATTAAAAGGCTTAGTTACAACTCCTACAGTTAATATTCCCATCTCTTTTGATATCCTTGCGATTACAGGCCCAGCTCCTGTCCCTGTGCCCCCTCCAAGGCCAGCTGCAATAAAAAGCATATTAATTCCCTTCAGATGATTTTTAATTTCATCTATGGATTCTTCTGCTGATGTTGCTCCAACTTCAGGGGAAGCCCCAGCGCCTAATCCTTTCGTTTTTCCTGTACCTAATTGTATTTTATTTTTTGAAAGGGAGTGGTTAAGGGCTTGTGCGTCAGTATTTGCTACAATGAAATTAGCTCCTTGTAGCCCTAGATTTATCATATTATCTACTACATTTCCACCGCCTCCTCCTATGCCTATTATAGTAATAACAGGCGCTGATTGCACTTCTGACATAGTTGGTATAAATTTTTTTAGGTTATTGCAATATTATATATCATGCTCAGATATTATTCCATAGTAATTATACTAAGTATTAATGTTCAAATATATTATTCCAATTCAGCAAGTCTAGCTTTGCAAGCGTAGGTATGAATCTAAATAATTTCTCTGCTAGCTCTAACCGGTTTTCTCTATTAAGTCGTTTTAATAGCTCTTCTCTTATTTTATGTAGATATAGTACATCTGAAATAGCATAATGTATTTGATGCGAATTAATATCTTCACTGCCCCAATCTGATGACTGCTGTTGTTTTGATAAATTCACAGATAGGAATTCTCTACATAGCTCTTTAAGGCCGTGGTATTCTGTATTAGTTCTAGTGAGCTTAGATGCTATTTTTGTGCAGAATATATTTTCTAATTCTATATTTAAATATTGCAATATCACAGCTACATCAAATCTTGCAAAATGGAATATTTTTAAAACATCAGATCTAAGTAGTAACTTTTTTAAATTTGGCGCTTCATAATTGCCTAAAAATTGAACTATATGCCCTTCATATCCATCATAAAACTGTAATAAACATAGTTTGTCTC
>JAUIKA010000021.1 GCA_030430995.1 Alphaproteobacteria bacterium | reverse complement strand
ATCTCAGAACTATTTTCAAACTACTATAGGTAGCTCTGTACTTGCAATGTTATTGCAGCAATGTTACCAACTAGTAGCAAAAGCTTTAGCACAATCTGAAAATGTAAGCAGAATGTCTTAATCTTTTCAAGGGGGGAATTCTCCCCTCATTCTTACCCCTCTTAAATAGAAAATCTTTGTAGATTTTGCTCTGTTGGTGGATAATATCTCTATCCTTCTGGCCAATATAAAATATTAGTTTTGATAATTGATAAAAATCTAGCTATATTGCTCGCTAGGATGCTATATCTTAATGAGCATATGTCTGAGTAGCATCACTATATGTGTATTTGATGAGTACCAATTTTCAATCAAGATCTAGCGCTGCTATTTTATATTTGTTCTGCTATACTTGCTTGGATATTTATGTAGTTAAGATAATTTGTATATATCAATCAATTATATAGCCAATCCCGTATAAAAAGACTACATAGAGCAATCTCTAAAAATGCAGTAACATCACAGATATATCTATATAGAGACGATATTTGTTCAATCTTGTTTAAATCCGAGACAATTAATTACCTACTCCCCAAAGGTTCTTAATCTCTACCAATCCTTTAAAGTCATTTTTACAAATAACCTTAGCGTAACCGCCAGAAGAAGAATTTAGCTTACATAATAAATTAGGCATCAGATGCGCTGCTATGTCTTTTTTATTTGGTTTATATAGGTTAGTTTTTTTTGTAACTATTACATATCTGGTTTTGCTTATAAGGCTGCTATATATCCACCCCCTCTCCCCTGAGGAATCCTGTATAAATAGCCATCCATTATATTCCCTTATAAATTTTAATGGCTCATTCGGTCTAAGAATTCGCCAAGAAACTCTATGGTTTTTACTTGGCCCTGTTCTTACATTAGTATCTTTACCTCTTACGCTAACATATTGCCCTGCTTCAAAAGCAAAGCAATTAGTCGCTATCGCCAGGGTAAGAAGAATCTTTAGAATAATTTGCATTATGCCCTACTGATAAAAAACTTTTTAATCTCTTTGACCTTTTAGGATGCCTTAGCTTTCTTAAAGCCTTAGCTTCTATTTGCCTTATACGTTCCCTAGTTACGCGGAATTGCTGCCCAACCTCCTCTAATGTATGGTCATCTATACCTATGCCAAAGCGCATCCTAAGGACCCTCTCCTCTCTTGGGGTTAGCTCTATTAAGGCTCTGGTTGTGGTGTCTTTAAGGTTACCTTCAATTGCAGCGAAAAGTGGAGCTACAGCATTTTTATCTTCAATGAAATCTCCTAAATAGCTGCCTTCTTCATCTCCTACTGGATTCTCTAAGCTTATTGGCTCTTTTGCGATTTTTAAGACTTTATGAACCTTTTCAGCGGAAAGCCCTATTCTTTTTGCTACTTCTTCTGCTGAAGGCTCTGTTCCCATTTCATTTAGAAGCTGCCTTGAAGTTCTGACTATCTTGTTAATACTCTCTATCATATGCACAGGTATCCTTATAGTTCTTGCTTGGTCAGCTATAGACCTTGTGATAGCTTGCCTAATCCACCATGTTGCATATGTAGAGAATTTATACCCTCTTTTATATTCAAATTTATCCACAGCTTTCATGAGGCCAACATTCCCCTCTTGTATTAAGTCAAGGAAGTGCAACCCTCTATTTGCATATTTTTTTGCTATAGAAATTACCAATCTTAAATTTGCTTCAATCATGCTTTGTTTACCGGAGCTAGTCCTATGCTTCCCCTCCCTTACGTATTCTACATATTTGCGGAACTGCTCTATTGGCATCATGATAGAGATTTCTGTCATAGACATAAAGTCCATGATGTCTTTTAACTCTTTTTTATATTTGCTAGTGAAGTTAACCCACGCCTCCTCTTTCTTTCCCATTATATGCTCTATCCATTTTTTGGGGGATAAGGAGAATTTTTTATGTAACTTAAGGACTTCTACTCTCTTTAAACCATGGCTTACTGCTATTTTTATAATATACATCTCTTTTTCTACAATAGACTTATTGATTTGATATATATTGTTAACTATATCAGTAATTTTACTATGGTTTACACTAAAGGTTTTTAGAAGTTCGAATATCTCATTAGATTTTTTAGAGTATTCTTTACAAGTTTCTAGCTTATGAAAATTTTCTATTCCTACTTTTTCTATATCTTTGATTCTTTCTGTTGCAAGGTCACTTAATTTTTGCATTTGCTCAACAAAGTCCAGCAATGTAAGGTTATTAGTTTGCTCTTCTTCTTGCGGATTTTCACTATCTTCAATATCTTCATCTTTATTTTCTTCTAGATGGTCACTATCTTTTTTATCACTATTTTTAATAAAATTCTCTATATTTCCATCTGCATCATAATCATTAATATCTACAAGGTCAGAAATCATCATTTCACCTTTAGCGAAATCTTCTGACCATTTTATAAATGTTTTCATAACAATTGGAATATAGCATAAATTTTTCAGTACATGCTCTATGCCAGATTCTATTCTTTTAGATATCTCTACCTCACCTTCCCTGGAAAGTAAAGGCACACTGCCCATATCTTTCAAATATAGCCTTACCGGATCATCAGTTAAAAAGGTATATTCTTCTTGCTCTTCCTGACTGGCCGGCTCTTCATATTCTACATCTGGGGAGTTTTCTTCTTCTTTCTCGGCTTGGTCTTCTAGATTAAGGTCTAGTTTTATTTCATCATCTATCCTATCACCCACTACTTGATTTTCTAAGCCTTCCATTTCTAGGTCTTTTATAGTTTTAGTTTTATCTACTAACTTTTTATGTTGTTTTTCTTCTAAATTAATCTCATCCATATTATCTACTTATTTTTTATTATTTCTTCTATATTTTGCTCTAACTTTTTTATTTCATGCTGATATATCATAGCATTTTGTTTTAAGTCTTTAAGCCCCATTGCTTTCAATTCATTTTTTATACATTCTATTCTATGTTTCTTAATAAACACATCCAGGTTATAACATATATCTGAATGAGCGATATTATCCCTAAGGTCGATATTGAATATTAGATTAAATTCCTTATAATATCCATGTTTTTTATATATTTTGTCTAAGTCTTCTTTACTATGTGTTTTTTCTATATCAATATTTAAATATATTTCTTTGATTTCAATATATTCTTTACTATGAAAATCTATATTGCTTAATAGCTCTAATTGTGAGTAATTTTTTAATATAGTTAAATTTTGTAATAATATCGCTAATATTATTCTTTCTATGTATATTATACCTTCTTTTTGAGTCTCGTTATTATTTGAAGGTAAAGTTGTATATTTAAAAGCGGATTTCTTCTTTTTATGCTTATTATGGGATAGCTCCCATATTTTATTATTGAAATATCTTGCATAATGCTTTTTTATAACGCTATCATTAATTTTATTTACATATATATTTAGCTGTGTATCTAGCTTTGCAAGCCCTTCAGGTAAAGAGATATTACATTTAGATATTTCCTCTTTCCATAAGATTTCAGATATTGTAATAGAGTTTGTTAGAATGGAGTCTATTTCTTCTTTACTGGCAGAATTCTTAAGGAATTGGTCTGGATCTTGCCCATTTGGTAAATTACAAATAGTAATTGTTTTATCTGCTTTTAGATAAGGAAGCGCTATATTGATGGCTCTTAAAGTTGCTTTTTTACCAGCAGAGTCTCCGTCAAAACAGAAGCATATTTCATCTGCTACGCTCCAAAGTTTAGCCATATGCGTGCTGCAAAAAGATGTTCCTAGTGTCGCTACTGTATTTAAATAGCCTTCTATATGCATAGATATAACATCAAGATATCCTTCTACTACAAAAATTTTGTTAGCTTTACCAGAATGTTTAAATGCTATATGCTCCCCATAAAGAATTTCACTTTTTTTGAATACTATAGTTTCAGGTGAGTTTAAATATTTTGGCGCAACATCTGAAGATAATGCCCTTGCTCCGAACCCGCATATTCTACCATATATATTTTTTATAGGGAATGTAATTCTATCCCTAAATACCTCATATATACTACCCGAAGAGCCCTTAGCTAAAATTCCTGCAGCAATTGCTATATCTATATCTATATTATGTGTTTTTATAAATTCCTGGGTAATATATTTTTTACAAAAACCTATTTCATATTCCTCTATAATATCTTTTGTTATTTCTCTGCTGGATAAATAGTCTTTTATATTATTGTTAATAGACTGGGCATAATGCTTATTTAATATTTGTAAAAGATGATATATCTTATCTTTTTTACTTTCTTCTTCAGGGTTAATATGTTGAATGGAAATGCCATGCTCTCTTGCTAAAACTTTTGCTGCTTCCAGGTAGTCTATCCCATTAATCTGAGAATAAAATTTTATTCCATCACCACTTGCGCCGCAACCAAAGCAATTATACAGAGCTTTTGCAGAATTTACATAAAACGAAGGTGTTTTTTCTGAGTGAAATGGGCATAACCCTTGGTGTTCAGCTCCTTTGCGTGTAAGTTTTACGTTTTTGCTAATTATATCTATAATATTAATTTTAGCTTTTACTGCATTAATGAAAGAAGACATTTATTTTATTAAAAATGCTATGATAGAAAATGAAACAGGTATTGAAAAATTATCATCTAGCTTGATTTTATTGCTATAAAATTCTACAATTGTTGCTATTAAAGAAGAGATTAATATACATATTAAGTTTAACCTGTCTTCTGCGTATACAAAGAGGTTATTATATAACAATGACGCAATTATAGCAACAAGGAAAAAACATAAAGCTCCAATAATAGACTTTCCTTCTTTTTTATTTATCATGCGTCCGCATATAGAAGCTGCTGTATCTGCAAATATTAGCACCAACCATGAAGTAATAACTATATTTTTTTTAAAAAAAATTACGGTGGAGAACATACCTAGCATCATAGCAGATACAGCTGAAAGGCTATGCTTTTCTTTTTTTCGCATTATTGAAGCAAAAAATTTCTCTACATAGTCTTGAAATAATTGTATATGATGTCTACATATATCTATAGTTAGTACTAAAAAAGTTATAATAGTGACTGCTAAAATCATATATAACTTATTACAATTATGATATGATAGAGGGAACAATATGGCACTAAGGTGAAATAATTTCCTTTTCGTTTCTATGTTAGGCATAAAAATATTATTTTTATTATGAGTATATTTGCAATTACACCAGAAGGATATAATAAACTACAAGAAGAGATAAGAAAACTAAAAAAATCTCGTGTTGGAATATCAAAAGAGATAGAAGCTGCAAGGGAATTTGGTGACCTATCAGAAAATGCAGAATATCATGCAGCAAAAGATAAGCAGGGCCTAGTGGAGGCAAATATAACTATGTTAGAAGATAAGCTTTCAAGAGCATCTGTAATTGACCCTGCTAAGCTCTCTGGTGATTCAGTAAAATTCGGTGCAACAGTAAAATTGCAAGATTTAGATACAGATGTAGAGTATGTATATTCTATAGTAGGTGATTATGAAACCAATATAGAAAAAAAACTTGTGTCTATATCTTCCCCTATAGGGATAGCTATGATGTCTAAAGAGTTAGGGGATGTTATAACTGTGGTTACCCCTAAAGGTGAGAGGTCATATGAAATATTAGAGATAAAATATATAGATATAAAGCTATGACAGAGTATTTGCCTGCTCTAGTTAGTGATTCATACAATATAACATCAGATTCTGGTTTTAGAGCGTATTTGAGAAAGATTAATAGTATTCCATCACTTACGGAAGAGGAGGAATTCATGTTAGCACGTAGCTATTTAGAAAATAAAGATAAAGAAGCTGCGCATAAGCTTATATTAAGCCATTTAAAATTAGTTGCTAAAATGGCTCTTACATATAAACATTACGGACTTCCTATATCAGAAATGATGTCAGAAGGAGTATTGGGGGTATTCAATGCATTAGAAAAATTTAATCCTGACTTAGGATATAGATTTTCTACTTATAGCCGCTGGTGGATAAAGGCATATATGCAAGAATATATATTAAAATTCTGGTCAATAGTAAAAATTGGTACAAGTGCTGATGAAAGAAAGTTATTTTTTAATTTAAGGCGATTAAAGCAGAAAATTGAGGTAGCAAATGAAGGTAATGTTACTAATGATGATTATGATGATATTGCAGAGCAGATGGGCATAAAAAAATCTAAGGTAATAGAAATTAATAAAAGGCTCTCTAATTCTGATGTGTCATTAAATACAAAGTTAAATCAAGAGGGTGATTCTGAATTAATTGAATTTTTACCATCTACATCACCCAATGCACATAATATTATTGAAGCAAAGCAGGAAGAGCAGATAAAAAAAGAACTTTTATATAAAGCTATTTCTTCTTTAAAGGAAAGAGAAGCATATATTTTTAAGTCCAGAAATCTTACTAAACCCCCTAAGACATTAGAAGTCTTAAGTGTAGAATTTAGTATATCAAAAGAAAGAGTAAGGCAAATAGAGGCTAAGGCATTTGAAAAAGTACAAATGTATATTATGCAAAATTACCCTGAAGGAAGGCAAAAAAACATTTGAAGCAAGGAAATTACGCTAATTACGCTGGCATCATTAACTCCATTCTCTAATAAGGCATTTTTCCTGCCAATTCCTTCTTCCTCTTTTCCACTGCATTATTGAGACTTTCACGTTGTGTTCTAACCAGTTGTAGATATTCTTCATCACCTTTTTCATTCTCTAAAAATGCTTCTAATGCCCTCTTTGCTGCCTGTGTCATCTTTGGCCAAAGCGGGGATGCAAACCATACTGAATTTTTAGGCTCCTCTGGCTCTGGGTAATATTCATCATAAAATTGGTCAAATATTTTTACGAATTCCATCAAGAGCTCTACTTCCTTTCTGCTTTTCATAAAAATTCCTATTTTATCATAAGGCATTGTATCTTCTTCTAGATTAGTATAAAAATCCATATCCTCAATAGTCTCTAGCACAAAACCTATGTGCAAAGAGTAGCAAGTACTATAATCATTGCATATACTACCATCTTTATTTCTACATTCGTTAATCCAGGCAATAGGCGTTGTCATGACATATTTTTGATATTCAGGATTTTCGAGATCTAATAAAGCTAATACTATATCGTTACGATACCTCGCTATCTCTACCCCTTTAGGTAAAATTATTTTATATTCTTGCATATTATCCTCTAATTTTAAGGTTTAAACCATTTTGACCATTTTATCCATTGCTCCATGGGGATATGAGAATCAGCATGATGTGAACTCTTAAGCATTTTATTAGTAATTTTATCCAAGCGGTGTTCTGACATTTTATTCCCAAATTTATCTATCACTTTGCCTTCATATGTTATTTTAACATAATCAACTTTATTTGAGGGCGTCGTACTGTCTGGCTTGCCTTTACTTATTCTTATGTAATATCTCGCGCTTTTAGTTCTTATTCTGATCCCTACACCTTTGTCTGCAGCCTCCACATTATATCCTTCAAATTCCTTCGCCTCCAGAATTTTATCTAAAACTTCCTCTGGAATATCAAAACCATGCTCTTTTAGTGTCTTTCTAATCTCTTGCTTTCTTTTCTCTAAATTCTCTGCTCTTTTTTGCTGCTTTATCTTTTTTTGCTCATCATCATCGTCAGGGTCTGGCTGGAAGGATGCAACATTATTGCTGTATCTTTCTTCTATTATATCTATAGCCTTCACTAGTTTCTCATCGGCATTCGCCTCCAGGATATTTTCTTCTTCTTTGGCCTCCCTTATCTTTGCCGCCTCCACGCTGGCTAATGCGTTGATTATAAGCAGATGATATTTTCTTGAGAGGCCTCTCTTTATCAGATGTTCTACATTATCTCTGCTAAAGCCTTTATACCCTTCCTCAATTTTCTTGGGCATAGGGTATATTTTAGGCTCCACTGAGTATGTATAATTTTTTAAAAACCCTTGCATGCCTTTTAGAAAAGAACCCTCTATGCCTTCTTTAGTAGCTAAAGATAAATGTTTGACTATATAATCCGCAGAATATTTTTTTATTATCTCTATTTCATTTTTATTTATACGGGTTTTATGCTCAGTTAAGTAATGCAAAAAACAATATAACTGAGCATAGTCATCACCTTTTAAATCTTTATATTTTACATATACCTCATAGATTTTATCTTCTTCTGTTTTCCTTAAAAAGAATTTATGGATAGCAGCCCCTTCTATATCTATAAAATATGGTTTGATCTGCTCTGTAATCTGCTTCTTTTCATGTCTACTATAATATATTTCTCTATCTATTTGATCCCAATCCATAGCTTGGGGCGATATAAATCTCTCTTGCTGATAGATGGGATAGTTTAATTGACTAAAGCATCTATTTTCATTCTGCGTATTGAGAACATTGTTTTTAAGATTATTCAGATGCTCCTGACTGCATCTTGCCTCAAGCGCTTTAATCTCTAGACTGTCTAGATATATTTTGTTTTGCTCCTCTTGTTTTTTAGGCTTATTGCGCATCTCAAGGATCTTTAATTTATCCTCCTCTAACTTCTTTAAAAATGATGGCTTATTTTGGGGTTTGCGCTGCTCCTCTTGCCTTTCTTTCTCTCTTTGCTTATCAAGCCTTCTGCATTCTTCAAGGAGCTTTTGCTCATCCTCTTCCATCTTCTTTAAAAACTCTGGCTTATCTTGCTTTGGCAGAAATATTTCAAGATTGGCAATGCTCTTTAGGTTTTTTTCCTCCATTTTTCTGCCCATATCTTTTATACTCTGCCTTATTTCATCATCTGTTTTGATATTGAGTTCTATCTTCCTCTCTTCATGCTGAGTGGTTAGATATCTAGGAATAGCTCTTAAATCTCTTTTTTCATAAGATGGAAAAAATTCTTTGCTTTCTTTTAAGATTGCATCAAATTTTTTGTCCATATTACTTTTGGCATATTTATGAATAAAATCAACATATTGATCCATCCTTCTAAAATATTCTTCTCTGCTGCTGCTGGTATGCTCGAATAAATCTGACAATTTGGGTATATCCGGCATTTCAGGGAAGGAATAATTGGCTTCCTTATAATTTTTTACAAAAGGATTATTGCTTATATCTGATGCAAATTCTACGTTATAATACATCTGCATTATATCTTCATCTGAGGTTATCCCATGTTTACTAAGGTTATTCTGAAAGTTTTGTATATCTTCTTTACTTGAAGTAACTTGTTTTATTTTAGGCTTATTATTTTGTCTTGCTGTGCTATGTGCAATAGGTGTAGTGCTTTTTAAAAGCTCCTCATGGCTGGTGGGAAACTCTGTATGCATAGTAGGAAGTAGGTAGTTTGTATCATCTTCATAATCATTATTTGGGCAGCTTTCCTCTTGCTTTGTTATTCTATCCTCCTTTTTTGTAAGCTCGTTTATACGCTCTTTTGTGAGTGCTGTTTTAGTCATTAACATATGATCATTAAACATATCTGAACCCCAAACATCAGCAAGCCCTTGTAGATGGTTTTTGTCTGTTGACTCTAAGGTTTTTACAGTTTGCTCTGCATCCCATTGGTGAGCTTTATAAGATCCATATGCTATACCCACTAAGGAACCTGTGCCGACTGCAGTTAAACTGGGGACGACATATGGCGCAGCTAACCTTAATCCGCCACATATAGCAAAATCTCTTGCGAAAGAGTAAGTGTTGTAATAGCTAGAGCCCATAGTAGCTGTATTGGCATTTGCATTTGAGATAAATAAGCTATCTGAAGTGGTATTAGGAGTTGTTTTAATATCTTCTGTTAGTGGAATAGTTCTAAGATCCTGCAACTTTATATTTTGGTTGTATAGGTTATTCCGTCTATCCTGGTTATTATTTGTATCAATTTTTTTTAGCATAGATAGTGAATAGTTTATTTGTTAATATAATATTATTAATTAACGCAAAAGCAATACCATTTAAAAAATTTATATTGTCTATTAATAAATAAATTTATTTCTTGATTTCGGCAATATATTAGTTATTATTGTATTAATGTAACTAATTATTAACCGATTATGAAAAATCCTTATAATAGATATGAGAGGCTGAAAAACTCCTCTTTGATGCAGAAGGATGAGAACTCTTTGAATTCTAATTCTGCATATAGCAGGTATCAATCTGAATATGGTAAGTATAATAGTTTGTCTTCGGAGGTTTCAGGTAAGCAAACTGAGCTCAGTAGTGTGAATAATAATATTAACGATGCGCAGAACCAGGTTAATTCTTTACATTCTCAAAAGCTGAATCTTGAAAAGCAGTTGGAAGAGAGGCAATCAGAAGTAGGTTTTATGGAAAGCCTTCTTGAAGGGTACCAACCAAATGAAAATATTGCAGAGCAGATTAAGGGAGAATTAGTAGGATTGATTGAAAATGAGGTAGAGGTATGAGGGTTGAGGATAAGATAAAGGAGTTATTTGATGAACCTTATGAAAAAGTTGATGTGTATCTTGTAATAGGAAATCTACCCAAGGAAGGGCCTTTTTTATCTGCATATTTTAGAGTATTGGGTAAAGGTATACATGATGTTCAGTTTCCAATATATCGCACAGAATGTGGTATGAAAGATTGGTATCATGTAGTTTCATATGATGATAATACTTTAATATTAAAAAATGGTCTTGTAGGATATGCTATAAGTCAAACTGATTTGATGAGAGGATTTGATACTGCAGCCAAATTAACATGGTTAGGACCTGACGCTTTTTGTAATGCATGGAGAGCGCAATATCATGCTATAGAGCGAACAAAATATCCTAATGTAACAAACCAAATCACCACCCTCCTAAACAAAGTAGAATCTGTCCAGCGTGAAATAGATCAATACAACAGCGATGCTAATTATTACTCAAGTTATAGCAGCCAGTATAGTAGCCAGGTGAATAGTTTGAATTCTCAGATTACTTCTGCTAATACAAAACACAGGCAGCTATTGGCTGAGCAGAAAGAGGTTTCCTTAGCTATTGATGAATTGCAAAGCCAAGTGAAAGAGCTTGCAACGCAGTCATTAGAGCAATATAGCAATAGCCAAAGGGGACATATTCTATCTAAACTTTGGGATAAGCAAGATGAGCAATCTATTAAAGTTAAAAAAGAAATCAAAAAGCTAGGATATGACCTGAGCACTATTTCTTCAATGAAAATAGCAATGGTGAATCCTGATTTATGGAAGTTTATGGTAGAAGAAGGGGTTGATTTTGCATCTGCGCTTTCTAAGGAAGAAAGTTTGCTAGGCATTGTTATTGAATTTGGTAAGGAGAACTATTTAACACAGGTTTTAGATTCAGGGCAAGATTTCTCTGCACATGTAGCTGCTATGGTTATGAATAACCAAGCTCATAACCTGAAGATATTATTTGAACATAAACCAGAACTTGCAAAGACAATATATGAGTCTATTCCTATAGCACAAGTAGCATTTCTAAAAATGGCTTATGATGCATTGCAAGTGATTATAGAGGCAGATAATGATGTTTTATATCAGGCAGGGTTGCAGAATAAAAACTTAATGCAAATGTTAGCTGAAGTGAAAAAGCCTATGGAGAATGACTTCATGAAAGAATTAGTTCACAAGGCTTCTGGTAGCAATGCTAAAGAAAATGATGATAATGCCTTTAAAACCCAAGAAGATATAACAACTCAGCTTGGGGGTGATATGGGTGATCTTAACAAAGATCTAGATGAAGTATCTCTTGGTGGTGAAACTGTAGATAATGAGATTTAGATGAAATAATAATGGTGGTGGTATGGTATGTATTTTGCCATATCATCAGCTTAATTATGGTTTTGATATGTAAGGGTATTAACCACTGCCAGTGTTATGTGAAGCTTATTGGGATGATAGCCTGCAATTAAATTGTTTAAAGCTTTGATTTGGTTTGTAAGTTTGAGCAAAGCTTGTTAGCGTTAGTTCTTAGTTCTTAGTTCTTAGTTCTTAGTTCTTAGTTCTTAGTTCTTAGCATTGTCACTATCTTTAACTACTCATTAGTAATAATTATTTCATGTTATATATTCACTATAGTTGGCATATTGGCAATATCTCTATATTCATCATAAGTAAATATTATAGCCAAATTCATTATGAATATTTTGTTGCTAATAAAAACTAAGTGAAAACTAGATATTACCTGCATATAGCATAAATATCGAAACCATTATTAGCCATTTTCTTAAATAATTTTACTAATACAAAATAATGAAAATTGATCTTAGTTGTACAGGGAGCGTTATAGATACATCTGACTGGGAAGAAGGAATTATAGATATATATAATGATGTTAGCC
>JAUIKA010000020.1 GCA_030430995.1 Alphaproteobacteria bacterium | reverse complement strand
ATTAACTATTGAAGTGGGGGGTATACATATCATAAGTATGGGCTAGAAAAACTGATAGACGAGCGTGGTGTAGAGCCTATGGCACGTGTTGTTGCAAAAAGTTATTTAGAGGTGTATTTACAGCACACCCCAAACCATGCTCGTGCATGGTTTTGCTTAGGACAAATTTTAGATCAAGAAGGTAAATGGTCTATAAGCCAGTATAAAAATGCAATTCAGTATAGTAAAGATGATCCTAGTGCAGTTTTATATTTTTTAGGTTATACTGCAGAGCTTTATTGGATGAAAAGACATAATGCAGTAGGTCATATGTCTAAATTTGTGCTAGAAGAATTTTCAGAGCGCGGTATGGGCAGAGTTACGGTATCGGATTTAGAGGATAGCACAAAGTTACTTTTTACAAAACGTAAAGCACATGGATTTGAGTCTTTAGCCATGGAAAAACTAGATGCAAGAGAGGTAGAGAAGAAGAAAGCTTTTAGAGAAGCAGGGGATGAATTTAGAGAATTAATTGATAGAACTGAAAAAATACCAGCCAAGTGGATGCTAGACTATGCGGAATGTTGGTATCATTCAGGTAGAATAGAAGGAGCTATAACTCAGCTTAATAAAGCTCTTAAGCAATTACCTGAGTGGGGGCATATGCTCATTTTAAAAAGGCAGGTTTTGCAGAATTTAACATGGATTATGAAACAGCGGTTGAAGCTTATGCTTTGGCTACTGAGAATGATATAGATAATGCATTATATTATTTTTGTAAAGCAAAAGCATTGGAAACCAGATCTAAATTAAGACAATCAGAAGCCAACTTAGAAGGTTTTAGGCAAGATATTAATCTGGCAAAAGGTGCATATAAAGAAGCGTATACTCTTGTAAAAGAGGAAAGATTTGGTGATATGCCGTATGCTTTGAAGAAAACTCTTGAACGTATGTTTGAAGATTTTGCTCCTATAGATGAAGCGATAGAAAGATTAAAGAAAAAGGCAATGAGCTCAGGAAATATTACTAATAAACAATTGTTAGAAAAATTACAATTAGCTGCTCATATGGTCTTTTGGTAGAAATGCGTTATTACTAAAGGAAGAGGCTATGGCACGCACTCAAGAAGATAAAAAAGATACAAAAGAAGATAAAGCAAAAGAAGAATTAGAAGCTAGGGTAATTGGTTTAGAAACGAGACAAAAAGAAGAAGTAGAGAAGCTTGAAGGAAAACTTGCAACACAAAAAGAAGCACATGATACCAAATTCAAACAAATGTTAGAAAGAATCAAATCATGTGAATCAAATGGTGATAGTTTACAAGAGCTAGTTGATTCATTTGTTACAGCATCTTTTTCAGCTGAAGATGATGATACGGTTATGTTTTCTCCAAAATCGCATAAGACCGAAGAGAACAAAACAGGTAAAGGGCTTGGTGAAGATGATGATATTAAAAAAGATGCTCTTGGTCATCACAATGCATGGAATGAACTTACATATGAAGGCATTACAAGCCTTATGAAGTTACGTTTTTCAGACATTGAAGACGTTAAAGTTGTTTCTGCAGGATATGATATTGAGAATGGTAGTATAGACCTTAGTTCTTTAGCTAGTACGATTAGATTAGTAAATGAATCTACAATACTTGTACCTATCAATGTAGAAAACAAACACTGGGTAGGTTTAGTCTTTAAGAAAAGTAACAAGCATGTAGATGTTAAGTTTATAGACTCGGAAGGGGGTGAAATTCCTGCTCCGCTTGTGCGCGCACTTGAAGAGAGTTTTGAAGATATTTCTATATATACTTCTGAGGTAGAAAAACAGATTGCAAATAATTGCGGGTATCAAGTTATAGAAACATTTGCTCACGATGTACTAGGGGAATCAGTAACTCAAAAGGAAGTTGTTGCTTTCTACTCATGTCTTGTGGGTCAGGATTTAATACAAGAAGCAGCTTAATTTATATGAGGTAAATCATGCCAGATATGAGACCTGAAGAGGAAATAAAAAAATTAGCGCTGCGTGTTAAAACGGCAAAGCAAGCAATAAAAAATGATAGTAGTTCTCATGCTTCTTATAATGTCCTTGCTACATCTTTTTATAGGCTATCGCAGTTAAAGGAAGATGAAGAAGAAATAAATGAGGTGCTACATAAAGCTTTAGAGTATGTTAATAAAGCTTTAGAGATTAGTCTTAATAATTTGCTTTATCTTGCTGAAAGGGCTCAAATTCTTGCTGGTTTAAATAATTTTGATGATGCAATTATAGATTTTAAGAAAGTAAGTAGCTTAGTAGCCTTAGATCCTAATTTTGGATCAGAAGCACGGCATGCACGTATAGAAAAAGCTTTGCAAGAGTTTGCAAAATTGGATGCTATTGGTGATCACATTGAAGAATTAAAAAAAAAGGTGACATACCTGAGGATATAGCTAGGCAAATTGATGAGTTGAGTAAGCAATCAGCAATTATAGTTATTAAGGATCCTGATACCAATATAGCTAGTGGAATTACTTCATTTATGGAATCAGGAGCTACTTCTGAAGATTTATGGAGATAGGAGTTGCTTAAATTGCATCAACAATATAGCACAGAGCTTGAATCTGTTAAGTTAAAACAGGCTATACATTCTAAAGTGATAGCGGCGCATTAAGAGTTTAAAGGCAATTTTGGGCGGGAAGATATAAGTTTTGCAAGTCAAAAAAAGAATTATGAGGATCTGCTGCTATCGTTACATCCTGATAAAGCCAAATTACTTAAAGACTATGCTGAAGGATTTCGCAATGCGCTTGATATGGCATTCACAACATCACAAGGAATAAAACAAGGTACTTTCCAGATAGATGCAGGAGCTTCTAGTTATCAAAAACTCGGAATTCAACTTGTAAGTCTTATTCCATTTTCTATAGGGGAGATACTTGGAAAGGGATTAGATTTTCTTGCAGGAAAAATTAATACAGCCGAGATAAATCGCAAAGCTGCTACTCTTAGCAAATTTGGTGTGGATACTGGACCTTTTAATGCTAAGGTGGGATATATAGTGCAAAGTATTGTTTTATATACCTCAAAACAAAACGAAATTTTGCAATGTGAGGAAAGAGCTGTAGAGGGTTGGTGGGAAAAGTTAAATAAAGTAGTCTCTAGTGTTTGTGCTGCCGTTGAGAATAAACTTGTTAAAAGTTATAAGGTTAGGGAATCTCTACAATATAAGCTCGGACATATAGAAGCACAAAAGATGCTAGAAGAAATGATATATACAGGAAAAGCAGATGTTGTTGAACTAGATACTATATCAGTGTGCCAAATGCTATCAGTGTATGTATGTGAAAGTGTTCATGAATATCGTTTAGGTCCAGAAGGAAAAGGCGCTATAGTTGCTTTGGCATGAGAAGCACTAGCGCAAGGCTTAGAACATCAGGAAGGGCAGGAGCAAGAAGCGGAAATGCAAGAGATAGCTCAAGGGAAAATCGATGCGGCAAATGCCGCAGGCGTCGCTGCAGCTGGAGAGGGTTCATCTGGATGTGCCCCTTGTTGTAGTGTGATGTAACATCTAAATTACGTTTAGTATTATTCCCAAAAAAGTAAACAATGCTGCTATTACAATATTTTTGTTAATTTAAACTACTCTTCCACTTTTATTATAAAAATTTTTTTTTTCAACAGTTCCTGAAGGTGCAAAATGAACTATTATACTAATATTTATCTTTTCTGTTAAGATAAGTAGATGTTTAAGTGTATCCATATCATATAGAGACCTTTCTATCTTTTATTCATCATTTAATACTTCTTCTATAATCTTTTTTTGCCTATATGCTTCATAAGTATTTTTATTAGCTATGTTGCATAATTCAAATGTTGCCTTCCATATAGCCCAAGCTTTAGCTCTTAGCCATGTGTTGGCATCTAGCTCTATAGATTCTTTAAAAATTTTACGAGACTGGCCATGCAATAATGTCCATGCAATTACAAGGTCACATGCTGGGTCCCCCATTCCTACACATCCAAAGTCTATAACAGCAGATAATTTATTATCCTTTATAAGTATATTTCCACTAGCAAGGTCTCCATGAATCCAAACAGGGCTATAGCCAAATGGCGTATCAGAGGTATTAGAATGCCCAGTAATATGTTGCCAATTTATACTATGTGCATTGGCCTGCTGTAATGTCAATATATTGCGCCCCCAGGCTATATTATTCCATTTTGTCTTACATGCTTCTGTCCATAATGTTTTTGCTTTATCTATATTTATGACTGAATCTAATGCAGTAATTTGGCTATAGGCCGCAGCATCATAAATACTAATATGCGCGCCACGCCAAAAGTTATGCTCTCCTGGCAAGGGGCCATCAATATTTTTTATAGCTTGTAATTCTTTTAGAAAATTTGCAAGCTGAATTGCAATATTTATCAATATGGCATCATCATTTTGAAAATGATTTGCATCCTCTCCATTAAGCCATTTATAAATAGAGAATGGATATGGGTAATACTCAGAATGTAAGCCCATTTTAATAGCTGTGGGAATATTAATACTTATATGCTTAGCAAGTTTTGGTAGTAGTTTTTGCTCTTTATATATACTATGCACATAAGCCTGTTTTGTGGGCATACGAATCAATAAGCTGTCTCCTAGTCGGAAGCTTCTATTATCATGCCCTTGTGTTTTTACTGGCTCAATGGATAGAGATGCATATTCAGGGAATTGGGATTTTATAATCCTTTTCACTAAGCCCAGCGTTATATCTTGCATATCAAGAGAATTTTGCTATATTTGCTCTACAGATTCTAAAAGCCAGTTTGCATATTCCTCATTTAATATATTTGCATTAGTAGATATAATCTCAGGCACTGAATAATTATGATGTTTTAAAATCATATCTCTGACTTTGCTTTCTAAAGAGACAGTGGTTTTTAAGCTAAGAAGGAATTCATCAGATTTCTCTATTTTCCCATTCCATCTATAATGGCTAGTAACATTGGTTACCTGTATACATGCAGCAAGCTTATTATTGATAAGGGCGTTGATCATCTGGGAAAGATTCTCCTGAGTATCCGTAGTTGTTTGTATTATGACTATGGTTTTACTTTCCACGCGCATTTAATATTGTAAGAGGGTTTATCGCATCTCCATTTTCTAACCCTAATTGCCCATCATTATATACAGAACGGACTTTAGTAGATATGACGCCGGTTACATTTTTTATTTCTTTTCCGCTAGCATCTGTTACGTCAGGAAATATCATCATATTATATTCGGCTTCAGTAAGCCCCGTTCCTTCTTTAATTGGCGTAAAGGTTGATGTATCAAATGCTATAACTTGCCTCTTTTTTAATTCATCCTGGTTAGGGTTCTGTTCTAATTTACCTTTTCTCCAGCTTGTTGCTACGAATGCATCTACTTTATCCTTATTAAATTTATAATATCTATTGAAATTATCCACTTGATTTAAAGTATTATCATATTCACTATATGCAAAATGCTCTCTAACTTTAGCGGTAGAATATCTATGGGTTCCATTGTCAAATAATTCTTGATATGTTTTATTTGCCTGAAAATATCCTTTGCAACTCCCTATTTCTTTCCCACTGCTTCCGTCAGGGTTTCTGCCATATATGCTCACAGTTACTTGGTTATTTCCTTGTCTATCTTTTACTGCTGTGTATCCTGAATGGTAATTAATTACGCTATCTTCTAGGCCTTGTACTGTATATTCTTGTTGGCTATCCATATATCCGAATTGACGTAGATAGTCTACATACATTCCCATATAACTTTTAGGGTCCTGCACTTGGCTTTTGCTATCCTTTTTGCCTGAATCAAATTTTCCTGCAACTGTTTTAATATCATCTAATTTCAATGGCTTGCCAGATGCAGTTAAAAATTCTATTTCCCCTGCATCGTCAGAATGCACTCCTATAATGCCTTCATATAGATATTGCCCTTGTAACATTTGCATTTGATATTCTCCATCAATTTCTTCAAGGTCTTGATCTTCTATCTCTATAGCATGAGTATAAGTCCCTGGTGGTAAAACCCTAAGCTTACCAGCTTTCCTTGCTGCTTGGAATTCTTCATTGCTTTCAAATTTAGAAAGGTCAGACCAATCACATAAATAGGCTTGCACTCCCTGTAAGTTATTTTCTCCTTGTTTGGTAGAGAATATGATAGAATGCCCAACTTCCTCATTATATTTATTAAAATAAGTGATTTTTACTCTACCTGTGTTAGGCAGGGGGTTGTTAAATGCCTTTGGTTCTACATATCCTTTAGATGTTAGCTCTATAGTATTATTTACCCCAACTTTTTTCCCTACATATGGCATGTATTCTTTAAGTGTATTGCCAGCTGTAAAGCTTTCTATATTTTCAGGATCAATAGATGAGCCATCTTCCATTAAGACTTTATATCCACAAGGGCTATCTGGGTTTCTTTCTATGCCAGCGACAGTTCCATATATTGTCTTTTCTATAGATATATTTCTCTCATCTAAGGCCACTATATCAAAACTATATTCACCATCTTGGCATAACGCTCCGTTATCATCGCGCCCATCCCAGTTGAAGCAATTGCTTGGGCCTATATCCATAAAACATGTTTTGGAATATACATTTGTTCCTAGCTTATTCTTGACATTCACTTTAGCCCTAAATTTTTTTAGTGCAGCTGTGTTTTTATCATTATTGGTTGCTCCATAATAGAACTTAATTCCTTTTTCCCCTTCCAGTTGCCCTGTTGTGCTAGTATAAGTAATTTTAGAGCCTTTGAGCATTTGTGAAGATGCAAGATAATTGCTTTCAGCCACATTTTTCTGTAGCTTATCTACAGAGATTCTCATCTCCAGCATTTGCTCTGTAGAGGCCATTGTGCCCATTATTACAGTCATACTCATCTGAGATGAGCTCCCGCCGCCGCCTTCACCAGACATTAGTTGTTTTACTGGCTCATGCTTCATTTCTTCAAACATGACTTTAAACATCATGTCTTTCTGTTCTTTTAACTGGCTTCTGACTTTAGCAGCTTCAGATGTATTCGCTTTGGCAAGGCTCTCTGTTTCTTGCTTATTAAGATTTGCTCTAAAAGCTTTATCTGGCGCAGCTGATTTCATCATTCTATGCTCTATATCATAGGATGGGTCTACATCTTGTCTCCTGATATTGCTTATAAGGCCGGCCATAATTATACCTCTATATATACAATATGGTCTGGGCTTTTTTCTCTACTTGTGATATTAGCAGTAGTATGCTTTGCTTCTTTAGTTACTTTATCAGTTTGTGATATATGTATTTCTTGCTGCCCTTGAAAACCATCCCTATCTTTAGCTCCTGAGTCTGAATTAGAAGAAAAATATTTAGCACTATCTTGAGGGTTATGGTCATGTTCTACATATACTTCCTCTAACTCAGGTATCTTTGATACCACCTGCTCTATGCGGCCAAGGTTAGCGGATATAGCTGAATCTGTTGCTGCATCTTGTGAGCCTATAGAAATTTTATGAGTCTGGCTCTTCTCATCAAAAGATATTTTCACTACTACAGATTGCTCCGGGAAGAAGAATACATGCTGTCCATTTTTTGCTATAGCAGCGTATTGAAAGGCTATGGATTTAAATGTGGTTGTATCTAATTTTCCTATATCCAAAACCCCTTGATTGATATTTTTCTCAATATTTGTATTGGCAGTATATTTTATATTTAAAGTAAAGCTTTCAGAAGGTTTCTCTGTATCTAAGCTTAGTCTTTCTTCTTTGCTAGCAAATGCAAATGACTCTTTTTGTTCCAAGTCTTCTTTTGTAAGGAAGCCTTTTTTATCTTGCGCAGAGTCAGATGCTGAAATAACTATTTTAGTATCTGCTGTTACTGTATCTTGTTTTTTTGCGTCGGTTGTAGCTCCTGATGTTTCCTTCTTAGGGAGCGCCATAGAGGCATTCTTTGCTTGAGCTACGCCCACATTTTCATGTTTTATGGTTTTGCTATTTTCAATAACTTCATCAGATGCTGTCTCCTTTCTCTCTATAGGGGTATTTCTATGTTCGGTTGTTTGTTGTTTTGTTTCTGCTTCTATATTTAGCAGGTCATGCCCTTTATTAGGGTTATTTATTACTGCTGCCTGCATAATATCTTCTTCCCCTGTTTCTGCGCGGGTTGCATCACCCTCTTCTTCCGTTGCCTCAGTAGTGAATTCTTCAGTAGTTTCTACTTCTTCCACTTGTGACCTAACAGATTCAAAGCTTGCAGCAGTGGCGAGAGTGAAAACTAGGATATCAGATTCTAATATTTCTTCAGTGTCAATAATACTACGCAATGCATCATCCACAGTACTATTGCTATATAGTTCATCAGTAAGCGCATCCTCCTCATTAATCCTATCACTACTATTTAGAAGTAATTTAACAACTTTTTTAGAAATATCTTCAGTTTCCTCTGTAGAGCCAAATTTATCTGTAGTGATTTTTTTATCACCATTATCCTGAGCATTTGTTTGGGTTGTTTGATCTTCGGTTTCTTGGGCTCTAGAGTTATTCTCTTCCTTAGTTACTGCTGGGCTCTCTTGTTTTGGCGTTTTACTCTCTTTTTGTTCTCTGATGTCTTGCTTGGCGTGAATGACCTGTTGCTTGAATAGATTTTCGTCATCTTTATTAGCTTTAGCAAATGCTTTAGCTGAGCTTGTAGAAAGGGCAAATATATTCAAGCTAGTTTTTTCAGCCATTATTCTTACTATTTATATAATCTTGTTTTGCTTGATTTATTATCTCAATCGCTTTTTCAACTGGTTCAAAATCGTATATCTTTACCCATTTGCCTGGTTCTAAATCTTTATAATGTTCAAAGAAATTAGATATTCTTTTTCTCAGCAATATATCTATATCTTCTATATTTTGAATTTTGCCGAAACTAGAGTCTATTTTTGCTGAAGGTACAGCTATGATTTTCTCATCCTGTCCACTGTCATCCTCCATCATAAGAACTCCTATAGGTCTTGCCATAACATGGGCAGAGGGAACAATTGGCCAATTAGCAATTAGTAGAGCGTCTAAAGGGTCTGAGTCCCCCCCTAATGAATTAGGTATGAAGCCATAATTACAAGGGTAGCGCATTGATGTTTGCATAAATCGGTCAACTCTTAGCACCCCTTTGTCATATTCATATTTGACAGGGTCACTATTCATGCTTATTTCCACTATAACGTCAATTGTCTTTTCTTCTGACATAATTCTACGGTCTTTTTAATGACATATTCTAACAGCAAACCGTATGAGAAGGCAATATATTAATCATAAATCTACTACCACAACATATAGAGCCTCTCCTTTTTTTACGTCATACCACTTAATACCAAATTTCCCTTCTTTATAATTAGCGTTGAATATGCCTAGTTTAGAATCCAATATATCAAAAAACGGGTCAATATCTATCCCTAGGTTAATGCATCCTCTGCTTCTGCGGTAGAAGTTATTATTAAGATTCATCCATTCAGGAGCAAAGGGTGTAACGCCAATCTGGTTACCATGCATTCTTATAGCCCTTCTGCCCATTGCAAAACTTAGAGGCCATTCTTTAAACCAATAAAGATTTTGTTGGCATTGAGGTAAAATATCAATTTTCTTTTTGCTAAATGTACCTATAGGCAAATCTGGTGGAAAATTAATGCCTACTGAGTCCAGATTAAGCCTTGGTTTAAGGCCAAATTCTCTGTCATTACATAGCATTTTAGCATATACTTTATAAACCCCTTGGGGAGTATCACTATTTCCAGTGATTCGTTTACTTTGGCTATGAAACTTATTTGACTTTGCAATCCCTTTAAGGGTGAGTATTGCTCCTTTGTTATTCATTACCCATTTATTTTTATGTTTTATTAAAATTCTACATAGAGAATTCCTTTCTTTAGGGCATATTACATATATTACAGTGTTGTTACCTATGTTATGTGAAAGTATCTTTTTTATATTCGGTTTTCTAATTTTTGATGGTTTGCAATTGGTATTTAGTTGACCTGCTGAAATATATCCATAGATATTATCATTGTTACTATCTACTGCTACGAAGGGAAAATATTGGCTTCCATTAAAATTTACATTATCATCTTTATGTAGCATGATTACAGAGTCCTTCTTTAATAAATCCTGGCAAAAAACATTAGAATCTATATTCAAAACACCATCTTTTGGTATGTCATATCTTATATAACTTACTTTTTTGATTATTTCTGTATCCGAATTAACATAGAATTCTTGATGGGCATGGGTATTCATAAAAAAAATCAATAAAATTATTAGAAACAATTCTCTATATATCATATACTGTCAAAAAAAGATGTTTTTGTTATGCAATGTTATTATATAACAACTCCTATATATTATGTTAATGGTAATCCGCATATTGGCCATTCTTATACGAATGTAATTGCTGATATCATAGCCAGATACCATAATATGAATAATATGCATATGCATTTTCTTACAGGTACGGATGAGCATGGAGAAAAGGTGATGCAAGCAGCGGGTGGTATAGATAAAGTACAAAGCTTTGTGGATTCTGTGTCAGAAAAATTCAAAGATTTAGCAAAAGCTTACGAGATAACTAATACAGATTTTATAAGAACTACAGATAAAAAACATAAAGATGCTGTTGTAAGCTTCTGGAATAAGCTGCAAGAAAAAGGGCTTATATATAAAGCAGATTACGAAGGGTGGTATTGCCTGCGTGATGAGAGCTTTTATAAGGAAGAGGAGTTAATAGATGGAAAATCTCCTTCCGGTGGGGAGGTAGAATGGAAGAAGGAGCCGAGTTATTTTTTCCGCTTAAAGAATTTCCAAGAAAAACTATTAAAATTTTATAGAGACAATCCTGACTTTATATATCCAAAATCTAGGATGAATGAAGTAATTAGTTTTGTAGAATTTGGGCTTGAGGATATATCTATTTCAAGAAAGGATATGCAGTGGGGGGTAAAAGTTCCTGGTAATGAGTCTCATAGCATATATGTATGGATAGATGCTCTTATAAATTATGTTTCTGCTGCCGGGTACCCTAATATGTCTAAATACTGGCCAGCTAACTGCCATGTGATAGGGAAAGATATACTGAGGTTTCATGCTGTATATTGGCCAGCTTTGCTTATGGCGGCAGGGCTTGAGCTCCCTAAAAAGATAGCAGTACATGGTTGGTGGACTAATGAAGGGCAGAAGATGTCTAAATCTGTAGGCAATACTATAGACCCATTTGAGCTAAAGGAGAAATATGGTTCTGACTATGTAAGATATTTCTTTGCAAAAAATATGGTTTTTGGTAATGACTCTAACTTTTCACATGCAGGATTGGTAAAATTGATCAATGGGCAGCTTGTAAATAAAATAGGCAATTTACTACAAAGGACACTTGTGTTTTTATTTAGCTTCCATGCAAGGAAGGTTCCACATCCACAACATGGATGGAGAAAGGAAGAAGTTATATTAAAGTCTGAAGGGCTTGCTAGAGAGCTCTCAAATGGAATAGAGAATTATAAGTTCCATGAAGTGATAGATTTCATACTAAGTGTAGCAGATTCTGCAAACCAATATTTGGATACAAAGGCTCCTTGGAAATCTGACGATGATGAATATAAAGGGCATGTTGTATATGTAGCATTAGAGTCTGTGAGGAAGATAGCTATAGCGCTTATTCCCTTCACTCCACATGGTGCAAATAAGATGCTAGATATATTAAATATTAACAAAAACCACAGGGATATGACGCATCTTACATCTGACTATAGTTTGCATCCTGGGTTTCATCTGAATAAACCTTCTATTGTTTTTAATAGATTAAGATAGATGGATATAAAGCCACCTAAGGAAATTGATTTTATAATAAATAAATTAGGTGATGCAAGGGTAGTAGGTGGCTTTATAAGGGATAGCATTTTAGGGAATGAGTCTAATGATATAGATATAGTTACTCCGCTTTTGCCTGATATGGTTATAAAAAAGCTAGAAAAATTTGCAAAGGTTATACCAACGGGGATAAAGCATGGTACGGTAACTGCTATTTATCATTCTATAAAAATGGAAATTACTACTATCAGGAAGGATATATCTTGTGATGGTAGGCATGCAGAGGTCTTATTTTCTACAGATTATAAAGAAGATGCTAGGAGAAGAGACTTCACAATCAATGCAATGAGTTATTCCATAAAAGATAACAAAATATATGATTATTTTTCAGGTATTGAAGATTTACGCGCTAGGAGGGTTGTATTTGTAGGCTCTGCTGAGGAGCGTATAAAGGAGGACTATCTGCGTATCCTCAGGTTTTTTAGGTTTTCAGATAGATATGCAAATGCTTTAGATGAAGAGGCAATGCATTATTCATTGCTCTATAAAGATCAGATGAAGCGTTTGAGCAAAGAGCGTATTTCTTCTGAGTTATTAAAGCTTTTATCTTATGCGGTCAGCACTGATATCATCAATATTTTATATAAAAAGAGGTTTC
>JAUIKA010000104.1 GCA_030430995.1 Alphaproteobacteria bacterium | reverse complement strand
CCCTTTACATCCATAAAAAAGATTTAATTCATACCAATTAACTTCGAGTAATAACTCTAAACCATATTGATTTCTTAATGCTAATAATGCTTCTTCATTAGAGAAAAATGCATTTATTAATACATTTATCTGAATCTTTGCAACCGGATAGACTTATATGTACTAAGTTTGCTATTTTGCTTATAACTATAGGTAATTTATATTCTTGTTTATTAGGCGCAATTTCATATACCTATATTGTACCAAATCCTGTTTCTCTTATCTCAAACTTCATAATTTTAATATTTTAAATAATTGTATTAATATTAGATAGCGATAAAAATATTAATTGTTATTAGATATTTTCTTTAGTATTTTAATTTTTAAAAATATCTCTGCAAAATTGTACTCAACTCTAGAGTTGTCGTCAAGCCTTTCGTTTTAAAACATTGACTCAGCTGGATATTATTTGAACTATTATTTATGAAATATATGCTGATAAGCTTACAGACAGATATAATTTCATAGTGAAAATATATCTAGACAAAATACTGAAAAAATCTATTATGGATATTGAATTATATAGAGATAATAAATCTAGAAAATTTATAACCTATCATTTACTTATATAGAATAAAAAAATATTTACCCTAACCATTGTAGGGTCAAAAAGCTATTCAAATATCTCCGCCGGGAAAGATTGCTTTGTCTCCAATATATCTAAAATTTTCTTTATCTCCATTTTTTGCATGATTTTATTAGTAGCCATAAGAACTACAATATCACTTTTTAGTGGATGGTTATGAATTGAACTATACCACCTTAAAATTGCAGGGAAATATTCTAAAAATAGATTATCAAACTGGGTTTTTGATATATCAAGTGAGTTATTCTTTAAATACTCCTTTAAATATATCCTAAGGTAAGATAATACCACTGCAGCTTCTGGCATAGTGAGTTGATATCCTTCCTTAACCACCTCTTGCAAAGACTCTACTTTAGCGTCTATTGGCAGCATATACAACATTTTGTTATATAAATCAGATATTATGCAGCTATTATAAACTATATCTGCCTGGGCCTTACTATCGTGCAATACTTTCTCTTCTACATAGGCCTGCATAGAAGATACCAATTTCTCTCTATCTGCGTCAAGAATCTGCCCAGATTTTATAATCTCTGCTATAGCCAGTTTTATATTAACCTCATTATCAGAGCAATTAACACCAGCAGAATTATCTATAAAATCAGCAAAGATTCTTCCTCCTTTCCTTGCATATTCAATCCTTCCTAGCTGAGAGATACTTAAATTCGCCCCTTCTATTATGATTTTTGCATTTATATATTTTGCATTACATCTTATGCTATCATTTCTTTTATCATGCATATCTGCATTATCTTCAGAGGCTGATTTAAAATATGTACCAATAGCTCCGCTATATAAAACATCTACATCCAAGGTCAATATAAGCCTTATCAATTCCTCTGGCGTTAGTGAATCTTTATCTATATGCAATAATTCTTGTATCTCTCTTGTTAGTTTTAATATTCTATCTTGCCTATTATATATACGGCCCCCTATTGATAATTTTGTAATATCATAGGCATCCCAGCTCTTATTAGAGTTAAATAGTCTTTTCCTTTCTGCATAACTCTGCTGGATATCAGGATTCGGGTCTATAATAATATTTCTTGAGTTAAATGCAGCAACCAGTTTAATTTTATCTGAATATAGCATGCCATTGCCAAAAACATCACCAGACATTCCGCCAATTCCTACAACTGTAAATTCATCCTTCATAGGGCTCTTACCTAAAGTAGATAAATGCTTCTTTAAAGATACCATAGCGCCTTTAGAAGTTATTCCCATTTTTTTATGGTCATATCCTGTACTACTACCTGAAGCAAAAGCATCCCCCAGCCAAAAATTATATTCTTTAGATACTTGGTTAGCATAATCAGAGAAACTAGAAGTGCCTTTATCTGCAGCTACAACCAGATACGGGTCTATATCATCATATATAACTATATGCTCCGGATGCTCCGCTTTGCTTTCAATAATATTATCTGTAACATCTAACATAGCACGTAAAAAGTCTTTATACACCTCTATTGGGTCTAATGCCTTATTCTTAATATAGAAGCATCCTTTAGCCCCTGTTGGTAAAATGATTGCATTCTTTTTTACCTGTGCATGCATCAAAGCTAGTGCCTCATATCTAAAATTATCAGGCTTATCTGACCAGCGCAAGCCTCCCCTTGATATTTCTCCACCCCTTAAATGAACCGCTTCAAAATCTCTTGACCATACAAATATCTCTGCAAATGGTAAAGGCTTAGGGGCAAAGCATAATTCTTTAGTGTGAATTTTAAAGGCGATATAAT